>CAZHEW010000179.1:0-1946 GCA_964531815.1 uncultured Verrucomicrobiota bacterium | reverse complement strand
CAGGACGACCAGGACAAGCTGATTGCGCTTCTCTTTAGGGAGTTTGCGGAAGTTCATCGCGTTATCTCCGGGTAGTGGCATTCAAGAGTGAAGATCACACTTCGTTTGCCGGTCAGGGCTGAAATTTCGGGGGGTGCGAGGCTCTTGAGGGTGATGCCGTTGGTTTTGACGAGCATTTGTTTGAAGTAGGCGTTGGTGGCCAGCGATTCCCGGTACTTGTTCAGCCCGTCACCGGGGTTGGCGGCGGAGTCGGCCCCTTCGAGCGTGAGCAGGATGTTCTCGATGGCAGTGGCCGGCTTGCCGGGGACGAAGACGCCGCTTTCGTTGGTGCGGGCCTTGGCGCCGGCGAAGCTGGCATAGAGCTGCTCGACGCGCAGCCGGAGCAACTGGACTTCGTCAAAGGTGGTTTGCTGGAGGGCGTTGAGGAGAGAGCCGTTGAGGAGGCGGTTGGCGGACAACTGCCGCAGCCCGACGAGCCGCTGCTTGATGTCCGCGGTCCTGGTTTGATTATCGAGGACGAGCTGGTATTCGCTGGAATGGGAGTTAATCGTCGCTTCGAGGCGGCCGACTTCGCTGTGTCCGAGAATGGACTTGAGCTGCAGCGAGCTGCTCCAGGCCAGCATCAGCGCCACGATCAGCCCGGCCAGCCAGAGGGCGCGCTTGACGGGGTCGCGGCGCCGCATTTCCTCGGCAGCCTGGGCTTCGGCAAGAAGGTTGAGGCGAATCATAAGTGTCAACTCCTGGGTTAGAGCACCGACAGGGCGGCGCCCAGCGCGACGGCGAGTTGCGGCGCAACGTGCTCAATTTCTGCGGCTTGCGGCTTCGGCAGTTCCATTTGCAGAAAGGTGGTCGGCTTAAGAAGCTGGCAGTTAACCATCATCTCGCGCTGGAGCGTCTGCATGATGAATTCGGACTGGGCCGGCCCGCCGGTGAAATAGGCCTGGGTGACGGCCTGATCCTGCTGATGCTCGAAGAAGTCAATCGAGGCGCGCAACTCGCGGCCCAGCGGCAGGAGCAGGGTTTCGAGCTGAGCCTGGACCTCCTGGGGCATGCCGATCTTGATTCCTTCGGCCTCGGCGTAGCTGATCCCGAGATTCTCGGCCAGGTCGGCGGTCATGCGATCCCCGCCGACGGTCACGACGCGGCTGAGGATCAGTTCGCCTGCTTGCAGGAGGCAAATGGAGGAGCTTTTGAAGCCGAGATCCACCAAGGCGACGGTCCCCTTCTCAACAAGCTCGGGCATTGCCTTTTCGAACGTGTTGACGGGTGCCACCAGGGCCGGGATGACGGAGTCGGCGACCAGGCCGGCAGTTTTGGCGGCCTGGGCGAAGTCATCGACGAGCTGCTTGCGGGCGGCGGCAACGAGCACCTTCTGCTTGATGGCGCTGTTTGTGGCAGGGGGTTTGTTGTTCGGTTTGCCCTGGCCCGCAGGAGCGGGGATGTGGCAGTCGAACACGTGGCCGGGCAGATCCTGCTGGAGATAGGATTTGGAATTGAGTTTGAGAACCTGGCGCATGTCCTTGACGGCCAGGCGGGGAAGTTCGGCGTGGCGCACCTGGGCGTCGTTGGCGCCAACCGTGAGGCAGACATAGCGGGTCCGTGACCGGAGAAGCTGGTTGATCGCCTTGAGATGCTCGCTGAGCAGGTCCGGCGGCAGACTCTTCTCATGGATCGGGGTGTCGAGGAGGGTATAACCGACGAGGGCAAAACCCTGGCCGCGACGCGACACATGCACCGCCTTGGTGGTGCGGCTGCCGAGATCCACGGCCATTATCTGGTCGCGCTTCTGGCCGATTGCACTGTCAAAAAATGGCAGACCCATGCACGTTACCTTTACACTTACCGGCTTTGTTACACGCCGCAGATTCTTTCCACGTCTCGCCAAAGCCTGCGCGGTGCGGCATGTTCCGCGCACAGCCTTCCGGTCAAGGGGCGTTCCCCGCCCC
>CAZHEW010000178.1:0-6974 GCA_964531815.1 uncultured Verrucomicrobiota bacterium | reverse complement strand
TCCGTCACGCTAACCGAGATACTACGGAGGTAGAACGGAGGTAGAACGGAGGTAGGACGGTGGTGGGACGGTGGTGGGATGGAGGTACGAGGCAGTCTGCGGGCAGAATGAAGCCTCTCTCGTCTCTGGACAGGCCCGAAGGCAGTGCCAGAACCCAAGCCGTCTTCTTGCCGTTGAGGCCTGATGTTTCAGCGCATTAGGGTTTTGGGGGGCGGGTTCAAGCCGTTAACGGCTCGACCACTGAACTGAAAGGGATTTGCTTTTGCGCGCGGCACACGCTCAGCGCGGCGCGGGTGAAGCTCCGGCGCGAGGCCCCCTGCGCAATGCTGTTGGCGGGATGCAGACGGCGGGAGCGCAACACGGGTTGGTGATCCCTGATCAGCAATCGGCAATTGCCCAACGCGAATGGCCGCGCATGGCTGACGCACGGATTAGGGGCCGGCCCCGCGCCGCCGCCGGCCGGGCGTATCCGCCGGGTTGGCGGAAGTGGCCGCGGCCCGGAGTGACGCGCCCTTGCGCTTTTGCAGAGCCTGCTTGAGCACGTATTCAATCTGGCCGTTGACGCTGCGCAGCTCAGCCTGCGCCCAGGTTTCCAGCTCGGGCCAGAGCGCAGGATCAAGCCGCAGTAGGAACGGTTTCCGCTGGCCCATGTCGGCTCAGGTGTACAGGGTGCCCGTGTTCACTACGGGATGGACTTCGGACTCGCCGCAAAGGACCACCATTAGGTTGCTGACCATGGCGGCTTTGCGTTCGTCGTCCAGTTGCACCACATGCTTGTCCGCCAAGTCCTTGAGGGCCATGTCCACCATGCTGACCGCGCCGTGCACTATCTTCTGCCGGGCCGCGATGACCGCTTCGGCCTGCTGGCGCCGCAGCATGGCCTGCGCAATCTCCGGCGCGTAGGCCAGGTGGGTCAGCCGGGCTTCCTCGACCATCACTCCCGCCTTGGCGAGCCGCTCCTGCAGCTCCTTGCGCAGGGCCTGGGAGATCTCCTCGACGCCGCTGCGCAAGGTGATCTCGTTCTCCTCGCCGTGGTCGTAGCTGTAGCAACTGGCCAGGTGGCGCAGGGCCGACTCGCTCTGGGTCTCGACATATTTCTGGTAATCATCAACGTCGAAGGCCGCCTGGGCGGTGTCCTGCACGCGCCAGATGACGATCGCGGCGATTTCGACGGGGTTGCCGCGCTTGTCGTTGACCTTGAGTATCTCGCCGTTGAGGGTGCGGGCCCGCAGCGACATTTTGTTTCGCGATGGGGCTTTGGCCGTGCCGCCGCGGGCACCCAACTGCCGGGCCGCCTGCGCCCCGGCCAGCTTGCCTTCCGCCGCGGCCAGTTGGGCGGCAGCCAGGCCCTGGCGTGGGCCGTTGGAATAGAAGGGATTCCCCCACCAAAACCCGGCGGATCGCGCCGTGCCTTTGTATTCTCCAAACAGGATTAACACCCGGGCTTCATTGGGCTGAAGCGTGAATAGCCCCACGGCGAATATGATGCCTGTGATCTGCATAAGAATGCCCAGCACGAACAGTCCCACGTAGGGATGCCCAACGGCCCTGGCACCTGCGGCGATGGAATAGATGAACACGGCCAGCCCCCCTAAAATGAGCGCGAGCACCACCGGGAGCATGAGCCATCCGCTGAGAAGCCGAACCGGCTTCTCATGATTTACCGAAGCATTTTCTGTCTTCATAATGTGCGTCTTTCGTTTCTGCCTGCGGCAGAGGGTTAATATCTATATGATATCATATAGCTATCTCCTGAATGTGCAAGCATTGAGTTTGAGAAGAAGGTGCCCCCCAACCCTTGGCGAGGCTTTCGATTGCCGACGAACTCCTCGGTGTCAGTTGAGCCGCGTGCGTGTTTGATACGGGGGATGAACTAATAGCGAGCGCAGCAAGCCGCTGAGGACCTCGGAGATGTCCCGCGTCAAAGCCTTGTATGTGGTCTCGGACAGACCGCCAAACGACAGCCTCGGGGCGCCAGTCCCCAGCCTGCGGCCGGCCAGAATAAAATGGGACTTGAGATCAGAGCGGCTGGGGTTGGGCCTGGCCGGGATCACGATCTGCAATCCCCGAAGATGCTCCCGCACAGCCAGGCGCGGGGCCGGAACCAGCAGCAACGCGTCAGGCGATGCGCGGCACGGGAAGATCCGTCATCAGCCGCAACCCGGCGGGAGCGTTAAGCAACCGGGGGGCGGTGTTGACCAAGGCGGCCACGGTGGCGTGGTCGCCCGCCACGCCACTGTTGATGACAATGTCCAGGGGCGGTTCGCCTTCAATCTGCACCGCGTCATGCGGGTTGCGGGCATCGAGATACATCTCCATATCCAGGGTCAGGCGGACCTTGCCATTCACCCGGGCTTCCGCGCGCTGGTGCAACCCGCAGGTCTGCCCCTTCTTCACCGTCAAAAAGCGAGTGCGGATATTGTGATCGGCGACCACCGCGTCACCGGTCTCGACGATATTCGTCGCCGTCCAGCCCAGGCAATGGGCGATGAGCGCGAGCGACTCCTTCAGGCCGGCGTGGCCGGCTTTGCCCTGCTTGAACCGGCGGCGAAACTCCGCCGGCGGCAGGCCGCTCCCAATCTTCCTTTGCAACGGTTCGCGCCGTGTCGCGGCGTTCACCACCCGTTGCACGTGAACCGCGTGGACCTCGCGGCTGACCCCTGTCAGGCACACCGGCAGCACGTCCATAACGAATCCCGGGTTCACGCCCGTGCCGACAACCCGCGCCCCGTTCTTCCGGCAAACGCGGTCCAGCCTGGCGGCCAGATCCGGGTTGCGGAGCTGGGGGAAGAGCAGTTCTTCGCAAGAGGACACGACGCTGATGCCGCGCCGCGCCATCGGTTCAATCTGCGTGAACGCGTCTTTGAACTTGGAAACGGCAGTGTGGAAGACGATATCCGGCCGACCGTGCGCGATCAACTCATCCAGCGATCCATACACCCGCCGACGGCCAAGCCGCTTGATGCCCGTGAGCGCGGCCAGATCCTGCCCGATCTTGGCCGGGTCAATATCCACCCCGCCGACGATCTCCGCCCACGGCCTTTCCGCGGCAAGCTTCAGAGTTTCCAGCCCGATCGGGCCCAGTCCGAACTGCGCAATCCTGATTTTCATCGTTCAACAGTGGTTCTATGGCTAAAAAGCCGCTGATGAATACTGAATGGTTTGACACTTGGCAACACAAACTGGCATGTATTGGCGCGTTCATGATTTCCGCAATCCTCATTATGCTCCTCCTGATCTCAGCCGCCGGGGCAACCGGCGCAGAAGCCACGCACGGAATGGTCGCCACCGCCCACCCGGTGGCGACAGATGCCGGGGTCCGTGTGCTCAAGGAAGGCGGCAACGCGGTTGATGCGGCCGTGGCGGTGGCCCTGACGCTGGGGGTAGTGGATACCGACAATTCCGGCATCGGTGGAGGCTGCTTCCTGCTCATCCATCGCGCGGACGGAACGCTGGTGGCCATTGACGGACGCGAGATGGCACCCGCGGCCGCCACGCCGGACATGTTCCTTCGCAACGGCAAGGCCGACACCGCCCTGAGCCAGTGCGGCCCCTTGGCCAGCGGCGTGCCCGGAGCGCTGGCAGCTTACGAATTTGCCATCGAGCATTACGGCAGGCGGAAGCTCAAGGACTTGCTCCTCCCGGCGGCCGAAATTGCCGAAAAGGGCTTCCCGCTCGACGCCAGTTACGCCCGCTGTCTCAAGCGTTTGGCGAAAGACCTGGCGCGGTTTGGATCGTCGCGCGCGGTGTTCTTCAGGAACGGGCAACCACTGGCCGAGGGGGACATTCTCAAACAGCCGGACCTGGCCGCGACCTACCGTGGCATTGCGGCACAGGGCAGCGACTGGTTCTACCGCGGTCCCTTTGCGCGGGCAGCGGAGCGATGGATGAAGGACAACGGGGGCATCATGACCGCCGGGGACTTTCAGAACTACAAGGTCTGCCTCCGGGAACCCCTTCTCTCCCGTTACCGCAACTACACCGTTGTCGGGTTCCCGCCCCCCAGCTCCGGCGGCGTCCACGTGGCTCAGATGCTCAACATGCTGGAGACCTTCGACCTCAAATCTCTCAGCGACGCCGCCCGCCTCCACCTGATGGCGGAAGCGATGAAGCTGGCATTCGCCGACCGCGCGCATTGGCTCGGCGACCCCGATTTCGTCAAGGTGCCGCGCGGATTGTTGGACCGGGATTACGCGGCCACACTTGCCCGCACAATCAATCCGCAGCGCGCGGCGTGCGATGTGGCCCACGGCATCCCGCCGGATTGGCAGACGGATGTCTTCAAGAAACACACAACCCATTTCTCGGTCGCCGACGCGGAGGGCAACTGGGTCGCCTGCACGGCAACCATCAACACCAGCTTCGGCTCCAAAGTGGTCATCCCCGGCACGGGGGTGGTGATGAATAACCAGATGGATGACTTCTCCATACAGCAGGGTGTCAGGAACTACTTCGGGCTGGTTGGCAACCACGCCAACGCTGTCGGGCCCGCCAAACGCCCCCTGTCCAGCATGACGCCGACCCTCGTGCTTGAGAACCGCAATCCGATCATCGCCCTGGGCGCCGCCGGCGGTCCCAAAATCATCTCGCAAGTGGTGCTCGAACTGGTCAGCTTGCTCGACTTGGGCATGAGCCCAAAGGAGGCCCTGGCCCAGCCGCGCATTCATCACCAGTGGTCACCGGACGAATTGACGGTCGAGAAAGCCCTGCCGCGGAAGCTGCAAGCTGAACTGGCCCGGCGCGGCCACAAACTCAGACAGTTGCCCTCGATCGGCGTGTCACAAATCGTCGCGCGCAGCCGTGACGGCAAAGGTTTCGTGGGCGCCGCGGACCCCCGCGCGGACGGTAAGGCAGCCGGGTGGTAGGATTATCCGGTGCATCTAGGAGTCTTGAGTTTCAGGTGCATCCGGGGAACTTTCTTAGGTGGTGCCGATGGAGGGGGTCGAACCCACACACTCTCACGAGTACCAGATTTTGAGTCTAGCGCGTCTGCCAATTCCGCCACATCGGCCACCAGAATTCAGAACAATATGAAGCCGCCGCGTTAAATGTAAAGCAGAAGAGTGCTTGAGAAACAACAGGGGTTCAACGATCGTTTTCACGTGCACGAATCCGATCCATTCGACGACCTGCTCACCTGTCGGTTGAGCGAAGGACGCAAGGCGGTTGAACCCTGCTCCATCGTCATCTTCGGCGCGAGCGGGGACCTGACCGCGCGCAAGCTCGTGCCCGCTCTCTACCACCTGTTCCGCGAAAAGCAAATGCCCCCGGCTTTCTGCGTGGTCGGCGTGGCGCGGCGCGAGAAGACGGATGCGTCGTGGCGCGCTGAGCTGCGGTCAGCTCTCGACCGGTTTTCCCGCACCAAGCCGGTGGACCAAGCCGTATGGCAGGATTTCTCGCAACACCTCCTTTACTGCAAAGGCGATTTGACTGCCGCGGCCACCTACGAAGCGTTGAGGAAGCAACTGGCCTCTTCGGGCAGTGCGGCGCTGCGACGGAACCTGCTCCTTTACCTGGCGACCTCGCCCAGCCAGTTTGGCGACGTTGTGGAGCAGGCGCATCGCGCCGGGCTGCTGTCTAAGGAAGGCGGCGAAGGCTGGCAACGGGTGGTGATTGAGAAGCCGTTCGGCCACGACTTGGCCTCGGCGCAGCAACTGAACCACGAACTGACGCGCTTCGCCAGCGAGCACCAGGTTTTCCGCATTGACCATTACCTGGGCAAAGAGACAGTGCAGAACATCATGATGTTCCGCTTCTCCAATGCCGTGTTCGAGCGGCTGTGGAACCGGGAGTCCATTGATCACTTCCAAATCACGGTCAGCGAGAAGCTGGGCGTGGGCCAGCGGGGCGGGTATTACGAGGAGGCCGGCGCGCTGCGCGACATGGTGCAGAACCACTTGCTCCAGGTGCTGTCGCTGGTGGCGATGGAGCCGCCGGTGTCGCTCGCGGCGGAGTCCATCCGCGACGAGAAGGTCAAGCTCCTCAAGTCCATCCGGCCCATGAGCCCGGAGAACGTGGCGCGTCAGGTGGTCCGCGGGCAGTATTGCACGGGAACCGTGGCCGGGGAACCGCGGCCCGGTTACCGACAGGAGTCCAAGGTCAATCCGGATTCAAATGTCGAGACCTACGTGGCGCTCAAGCTGCTCATTGACAACTGGCGCTGGTCCGGCGTCCCATTCTACCTGCGCACCGGCAAGAACCTGCCGCTGAGCGCCAGCGAGGTGCGTGTTCAGTTCCGCCCGACGCCCCATGTACTCTTCGCGGCGCAGTGCGGGCAACGCCTCGACCCGAACGCTCTGACCCTCCACCTCCAGCCCCACGAAGGCATCTCGCTCCGGTTCAACGGCAAAGTGCCCGGGACAAGCGTGGCCGTGCGCCCCGTGCGAATGCACTTCAGCTATGACGCCGAGTTCGGCGCTTACACCCCCGAGGCTTACGAACGCCTGCTGCTCGAAGCAATGGCCGGCGACGCAACACTGTTCATCCGCCGCGATGAAGTGGAGGCCGCCTGGCAATTCGTGGATGAAATCCGCCACGGATGGGAAGGCAAGCCGCTGTCCAGCCGCGAGTTCTACCCTGCCGGCACCTGGGGACCGGTGGCGAGCGAGGATTTGCTGGCCCAGGGCGGACATGCCTGGCGCGAGCCCCTGACGCTTAACGGCGCCGCGACCGACAACCTGTGACGCCAATTTCAGCATCTGTCGAGGTAGGGACACCGGTTGCCCGGTGCCCCCCTCACAGATCCCGGCGGGCGGTATTCCCGCACCGGGCTCTTCAGATCAACTCGCTCTCGCATAGCCCATCGGGACTGCCCGCCGGAGTGGAAATTCCACTAACCGCTGGCAGAAGCTCAATTCCTTCTGGCAAACCATACCACCTACCACCTTTTCCATAATGCGCGGTCGTGGCACCTGTAGGACGCACCTTTTCTGGTGACTAAGTCCTTGCGTCACGGGGGTTCTGACACTTTTGTC
>CAZHEW010000177.1:0-6991 GCA_964531815.1 uncultured Verrucomicrobiota bacterium | reverse complement strand
TTCGGGCGCAATAACCCAGAGGGCATTTATGCGCTGAACGCGGCTGGTGCGGACCTCTACTCGGGCACCGCCGGCATAACCTGGGGGGCCGGTTCCGGTCCATGGAAGAGCATGGTCGGTCCGGATAACCGCCTTTATGTGTCGGATCTCTCCAACGATTTGCTTTTTGATGTGAGTCCGGATTTATCTGGTGGGGTCCAGTTGATTGACGCATCCAACCGGACGGCGAACCAGTGGGTAGGAGGCGTTTACGTCGAGGGCACTCAAGCGGGCGGCGACCGGAAGATATACCTGGTTAATGTAAACTATAACGACACTGCCCGCAAGGGCCTCATCAGCTATGACCTCGGCGGCAATGCTGCGGCCACCACGGGTGATACCGGCACGCAAGTCATCGGCCCGACTTACTGGAACGCCAACTACTACCCCTACGATGCGGTCCGTGACAGCGCCGGCGACTGGTACACGAGCCAGTACCGGTATGACCCGCTCCAAGCCCCGGCGATCACGAAGTTCGGGGATGGCACGGCGCCGCTGGATGGCAACGTGATCTGGGAGACGGACCGAGTGAACCCGTATAACGGTGGATACTGTCTGGACATTAACGAGGAAGCCGGGTTGGTGGCGTATGGCAACTACTACGACGGCTGGGTTCAGATTTTTGACATGGATGACGGCAGCTACGTGGGCGGCTTCGACGCGGGCACCCGAATGCGCGATATTGCCTTTGACGCCGCCGGCAATATCGTGACGGTGGATAATATGACAGAGTGGGCAGAGTTCTGGTCGCCGGGTGGCTACTGGAATACGGTTTATGGCTCCGACGGGACGTTCGCAATTATTCCCGAGCCGACGACGCTGAGCCTCTTGGCTCTCGGCGGCTTGGCCCTGGTGCTGCGCCGTCGTTCTCGGGGTTAAACGTTCCGCTTAAGAAACTGCGGTTTTCAGGGGCGCGCTTAAGGCGTGCCCTTTTTTGTTATCTCTTCACTCAATTCCGGGGAATGCCAATGAACTTTCGTCATCTGCTCCCGGTCCGCCCGCCCAAGTAAGTGCAAGTCCTCACTATTGACACAACCACGGGCCGAAGATGTCAATAGTGAGGACTTGCACGCACTTCGGCACGCGCTCCTTTCCGCGCGCGAAAGACAAGGGAACTCTGCGAGCAAAAGCTCTGCACGCCAGCACACCCGCAATGCGTGCCCCGCCCGAAACTGAATCTGCGCCGACGAAACCTGCTCCCCACAGCAGCAGCACGGTGGCGGAAGCAACGAGGGCCAACGACGCCAACTGCTGCGAATCCACGCCGACAACACAACCTCAAGCCCGTGCAGCGCAAATAATGATTCCACTTCCCCTCATGTTTCCTGGCCTCCGCTCGACAGAATCAGCAATACCGGAACACCTTTCCCGGCGGGTGTCTGGCCCATACACCACTCCATTGAAGCCAGCGAGCAACCGGGTTCCCAACCTCCCGCTTGTAATCGGCCCGCGCTGCATCCATACTCCGTTCCGCAGATGAGCAAGCCGCCTCAATCCTTCCACCCCAAGCTGCCGTGGGCTTGCCTTCTGGCTTTTCCGTTCAGCCTCTGGGTCAGTCCACTGCCCGCCAGCGACCTCCTCCCGCCCGGCTTTCGCCCGCTGCCGCTCGGCGTCCACGCCCTGGTCGGCGGCCGGATCATCCCCCGGCCCGGCGAAGTCCTGGAGGACGGCACGGTGGTCATTCGTGATGGTCTGATCAAAGCAGTGGGCCAAGCGGTTTCGCCACCCGCTGACGCCCGGATCTGGGACATGAAAGGCACAACCCTCTACGCCGGGTTCATTGACCCCTGCCTCGTGCTTGCCGGCACCAATTCCGCGGCTGTCTCCGCCCCGGGCGAAACCGCCGACACGACCGGTCTCACCTCGCCGGGTCCCAAGTTCTTCGGCACGCCCGACGCGCAATCCGACATGGGCAATCCCGGCCCCGGCTGCGCGGCAGCCAGGATCACGCCGGAACGGCGGGCGGCACAGCACTACTCACCCAACCCCAGGAGCCTGGCCCCGTTGCGCGCCTTGGGCTTCACCGCCGGCGTTGCGGCCCCCGCCCAGGGTATCATTCGCGGCACCAGCGCGCTGGTCGCCTTGTCTGAGGACAGCCCCAACCATGCGGTCATCAAGCCGGACGTCTTCCAGCACATCGTCTTCGAAACGCGCCCGAGCGAGGAACGCGTCTATCCCGCTTCGCTGATGGGCGTGATTGCGGCCGCGCGCCAGGCATTCCTCGACGCGCGCCATTACGCGCTCGACCACGCTGATTATGAGAAGAACCCGCAAGGCCGCAAACGCCCCGAGTTTAACCCCGCGCTTGCGGCCCTCTCCCCCGCCGCCGCGCGGACAATGCGCGTCGCGTTCGAGCCTGGCAGCGCTTTGATGACCGACCGCGCTGCTTCCATCGCCCGTGAATTCGGCCTGGATTTCTGCCTCGTCTCCAGCGGACAGGAATGGCGCCGCCCCGACCTCGCCAAAGCCACCGGCGCGACCTTCATCGTGCCGCTCGATTTCCCGGGTCTGCCAAACCTGCCGGATGAGGGTGACTGGGAACAAGTCCGGCTCGATCAACTGCGGGCCTGGGATTGGGCGCCCGAAAACGCCGCGCTGCTGCGCCGCCAGGGTTTGGAGGTCGCCCTGACCACCCTGGGCCTCGCCGACAAGAAGAAGTTTCGCCAGAACCTGCGTCAGGCTCTCGACCGCGGCCTTGCCGAAACCGATGCCCTGGCCGCCTTGACCACCGTCCCCGCCAAACTCTGCGGCGTCGAAAGCCAGCTTGGCACGATCGAGCCCGGCAAACTGGCCAACCTGGCCGTGGTCGAAGGCAACAGCTACTTCGATCCCGACGCAAAGGTCCGCGAGGTCTGGATTGACGGCCGGATCTATCGCATTCCCGCCGACCGGCCAAAGCCCGCGCCGGAGACCGTGAAGCCGGAGAGGAAAGAAGCCGCGCCACGCAACGCGAAGCCAACCAGCCAGGCGGCGGACAAGAAGGAAGCGCAACTGCGCGAGCTGCGGAAAGCACGCGTGGCGCGCTCGCCGCTGGAGGGCCGCGGCCCGCTGGCTGAACCCAAAGCCATCCTCATCGAGCGTGCAACTGTCTGGACATGCGGCACCAACGGGGTCCTGACCAATGCTCAACTGCTCGTCTCCGGCGGGAAGATCGAACTTGTGGAGGCCGCGGGCAAGACCAAGCCCACCCCGAACACGCTCGTAATTGACGGCCAGGGCCTGCACATCACTCCCGGCCTGATTGACGCCCACAGCCACACCGCCATTCTCGGCGCCGTCAACGAATCCACGCTGCCCTCCACCGCTATGGTCCGCATCAGCGACGTGGTGAACTCGGAGACGGATAACCTTTACCAGCAACTCGCGGGCGGCGTCACCGCCGTCAACTTGTTCCACGGCTCGGCCAACCCAATCGGCGGCCAGAGCTGCGTCATCAAGCTGCGCAACGGCGCCAGCCCGGATGAGTTGATCTTCCGTGCCGCCCCCCCCGGCATCAAGTTCGCGCTGGGAGAGAACGTGAAACAGTCCGGCTGGGGCGAGAGATTCGTGACGCGCTTCCCCCAGACTCGCATGGGCGTGCGCACCCTGATTGCCAACCGCTTCACCGCCGCCCGGGAGTACCTGGCCAAAGTGGAGCAGGCGTCCCGCCGGTCCGCTCTCCCGCCCAGGCGCGACCTCGAGCTCGAGGCCCTGGGCGAAGTCCTGCAGGGCCGCCGCTGGATTCACTGTCATGCCTACCGCCAGGACGAAATCCTGATGCTCCTCCGCCTGATGGAGGGCTTCGGCGTCAAAATCGGCAGCTTCGAGCATGTGCTGGAAGGCTACAAAGTGGCCGACGAGATTGCGCGGCACGGCGCGGGCGGCTCCACCTTCTCGGATTGGTGGGCCTACAAATTCGAGGTTTATGACGCGATCCCCTGCAACGGCAGCCTCATGCGCGACCGGGGCGTGCTGGTCTCGTTCAACTCCGACTCGTCCGAACTCGCCCGGCGGCTCTATACGGAGGCCGCCAAGGCGGTGAAGTATGGCGGCACGCCCGAGGTCGAGGCGCTCAATTTCGTCACCATCAACCCGGCCAAACAGCTCCGCATGGACCAGCGCGTTGGCTCGCTGGAACCGGGCAAGGATGCCGACTTCGCGATCTGGTCACGGTCCCCGCTCGATTCCCGCACCGTCTGCCTCCAGACCTGGATCGAGGGCAAGAAATACTTCGACCGGTCGCGCGACGTCGAGCGCACCGCCAGGCTGAAAAAGGAGCGTGCGGACCTTGTGGCCAAGGCAAAGAAGCTGGCAAAGCTCTCCGGCGGCGGAGACGGCGGGGGAGGATCCGATGATTCATTCTTCCGAGTCTCCCTTGAGCACGAGTTCGATGGCTGTGACCGCGGATGGCGAGAGGAGGAATAGCCGCGTATGCAAATACCCATTTCCAATTCCCGGGTTTCAGAGATAGGTGCGGTGGTTCATGGAAAGGGCTGGGGTGAGGGGGAACAGAGTGTCCCTTCTCCCATCGGCGCAACCTTCACCACAGGCCTGCCGAGCCCCAGTTGGCTCCATTCACTTCTCCTGGCGGGCGCCATCGCCGCCGCTGCCCCATCCGCTCGCGCCGAAAACCTCCTTCTCACCGGCGCCACTGTGCACACCATCTCAGGCGAGACAATTGTCTCCGGCCAGGTTCTTATCCGGGATGGAAAGATTGCCGCTGTCGGCAAATCCGTTTCAGCCGATGGCGCGGCCTCGGTTGACCTTGCCGGCCACCATCTCTACCCCGGGATCATCGCGCTGAACACCGTTCTCGGCCTCACCGAGATCGGCAGCGTCCGCGCCACCCAGGACACGACCGAGGTGGGCGACGACTTCACGCCCGATGTCGAATCCTGGATCGCCGTTAACCCCGACTCGGAGCTCATCCCGGTCGCCCGCGCCAATGGCATTGCCGCCTTTGAGCCGGCACCCCAAGGCCACATCATCTCCGGCCAGTCCGCCCTGGTGGCGACCGCCGGCTGGACGACAGAGCAAATGACCCTTCGCAAGCCCATTGCGCTACACCTCTTCTGGCCAGCAATGGAACTCGACACCACCCCCAGAGAGAAGGCGCGCAATAAAGCCAAATGGCAGTCCCTCGAGGACCAGGCCAAGAAACGCCGCCGCCGGCTCCAGGCCATCGAGGACTTCTTCGACGAAGCGAAGGCTTATGCCAAAGCCCGGGACGCCGCCGCCAAAGGTCAGGCCCCGGCACCGGACATCATCCCCGCCTGGGAAGCCATGCTGCCCTACGTGCGCGGCGAGCTGCCAGTGGTGATTCACGCTGATGAGATACGGCAGATCAAGGCCGCCCTGGCCTGGGCCGGCACGAATAGCTATCAGGTCATCCTCGCCGGGGCGCGCGATGCCTGGATGGCCGCCGACCAGCTTGCCGCAAGGAAGATTCCCGTCGTCTATGGACACGTGTTCACCTTGCCGGGGCGCGACACCGATTCGTATGACGTCCAGTTTTCCGCGCCCGCCAAACTGCAACGCGCCGGCGTCCCGGTCGCCTTCAGCCTCGGCGCGGACAGCTTCGACGCGACGATGCTCCGCAACCTGCCTTACGTGGCGGCGCAAGCGGTTGCCTTCGGACTGCCCGATGCCGAGGCGCTCAAGGGCATCACCCTCTATCCCGCCCGGATCGCCGGGGTCGCCGACCGCCTCGGCTCGCTGGAGGCAGGCAAGGATGCGACCCTCTTCGCCGCCGATGGCGACATCCTCGACATCCGCTGCAACGTGAAACGGATGTGGATCGCAGGCCAGGAGGTCAGCCTGGACAACCGCCACACCCGGCTCTACGAGAAATACACAAACCGCCCCCGGAAACCGTAACGCTTCGTCAGGCGCAGCAGGGGCGGCGCGCAAGGCGGCGCCCGGCCCCACGCCACTCCTGACTGAACCCAGCCAGCGAATTACGGCGAGCGGACGCGGTAGAAGCGCTGCTGGTTGGTTGTGGCCCCCGGATCGGTGAATTGGAACTGGCCGGGCGTGACTTCCGTCAGGCCAGTCAGCGAGGTCCGGTTCCCGCCACTTGCGATAATGATGCCAATCCCGTAATTTGACTCGCATGAGCGAGCTGGTTTTTGAAGTGACGCAAGAGGAAGACGGCGGCTTCTGCGCCGAATGCCTGTCGGCGAACATCTTTACGCAGGGAGACACCTGGGAAGCGCTGCGCAAAAATGTCCAGGAGGCGGTGCGGGCCTATTATTTTGACCAACCCCCGGCTCCCAAGCGTATTCGGCTGCATCTGGTGCGGGACGAACTGCTGGCCGGCGCATGAAAGTGCCTCGGGATTTAAGCGGCGCGCAATTGATCAAAGTGCTGTGCCGTGATTGGGGCTATCGCCAACTGCATCAGGAAGGCAGCCACATCATTCTGCAAACGGAGATGCCTGGGCATCAACGACTGTCCGTTCCCAATCACAATCCGTTGCGCGTCGGCACGCTCAACGGCATTGTGCGGGCGGTGGCAACGCACAAAGGCGTGGATCGCCAGGCTGTGCTGAACTCGCTCGGGTGACTTGCGAAGCCTCTTTTTGCGTTTACCGGTCGGCCTGAGGGATTGACGGAAGCGCGCTCTGATTGGGGAGCTTGGCTGGAGTTGCTGCGCACCCCCACGAGGACGTTGCATACTCCAGGCAGCAGGAACGGGGTCATGCTCAAGGTCGGTGGGTCTCTTGCAGGTCCCGCTTGTCATTGGCCTGCGCTGTTCCCATATTCGATCCCGCATGGGATATGAGTATTGACTACGACCTCCTCATCCGCCACGGCACGATCTATGACGGCAGCGGCCAGCCGCCTGTAACCGCCGACCTCGCCGTCAACGGCCAGAACATCGCCGCCATCGGCCCACTCCCGAACGCGCGCGGGCGAGTGGAGTTGGACGCCGGGGGCCTGGCGGTCGCGCCGGGCTTCATCAACATGCTGAG
>CAZHEW010000176.1:0-7002 GCA_964531815.1 uncultured Verrucomicrobiota bacterium | reverse complement strand
TCTCGAGCGTGCACAATTTCTGCCCGCTCCCCATGGGCGTCAATTACGCCGCGCCCAACCTCTACCAGTTCTCGGCCGAGCGCCCCCGCGAGCGCGAGCTGGCGCTGCGCTACACGCTCAAGACGATCGAGTTCGCCGCGCGCGTCAAAGCCGCCGCCGTCGTGCTCCACAGCGGCAGCCTCGACATGAAGAATTACACCGGCAAGCTGCTCGAACTGGTCACACGCCGGGAGAAGGTTTTGGACAAGTATGCCAGGCTGTGCGGGGAGGCGGATGCCAGGCGCGAGGCGAAAAAGGGGCCGTATGTCGAGCGGCTCACCGAACTCCTGAAGCAACTCCGGCCGGCCGCCGAAGCCAACGGCGTGAAGCTGGGCATCGAAAACCGCCAGGCGCTGGAGGAACTCCCGATTGACAGCGACTTCCCCTTCCTGTTCCGCGAACTGGCCAGCCCCACCTTCGTCTATTGGCACGACACCGGCCATGCCCAGATCAAGGAAAACCTTGGCTTTATTCACCACGCGATGCAGGTCGAGTCACTGCGCGACCGCCTCTTCGGACTCCACATCCATGACGTCCAGTTCCCCGGCGGCGACCATTGCGCGCCCGGTTCGGGCACGCTTGACTTCGCCGCGCTCAAGCCCTTCATCAAGCCCGAGCATATCAAAGTGTTCGAGTTGGGCCCTGCCCTGACGGCTGCAGAAGTCAGGCGCGGCGTCGAGCACCTCAAGGGGATTTGGGGGGAGGACCCGCCCGAAAGCTGAAGGCGCCCTCACGGAGCGATCGGCCATGACCGCGCAGCCCGCCAAAATCCTGCGACGCGCCGCACTCGACGTTGCCCGGCGGCTTCAGGAAGCCGGCTTCCCGGCGTTCTGGGTGGGCGGCTGCGTCCGTGATTTCCTGCTGGGGCGCGAGCCGGGCGATTACGACATCGTGACCGCCGCCCTGCCCGAACAGGTCGAGCGCCTGTTTAAACGCACCATTGCCGTCGGACGCAAGTTTGGCGTCATGGTGGTCGTGGAAAAGGGGTGCCAGTTCCAGATTGCCACCTTCCGCGCTGAAGCCGATTACCAGGATGGCCGGCACCCGGAAAGGGTCGCGTTCGGTGACGCCAGGGCTGACGCCCTCCGCCGCGACTTCACGGTCAACGGCTTGTTCTACGATCCCGTGCGCCAGCAGTTGCATGATTGGGTGGGCGGCAAGGCGGACCTGCGCGCCAGGGTCATCCGCACCATCGGCTCGCCGGCGGAGCGCTTCGCCGAAGACCACTTGCGGCTGCTGCGGGCGGTGCGCTTTGCCGCGCAACTGGACTTCACCATTGAAGCCGGCACGTTCGCCGCCCTGAAAGCCAACGCACCCAGGCTCAAGAGCATCAGTGCCGAGCGCATTCGCGAGGAGCTGGTCAAACTGTTCCAGCCGCCGCATGCGTCGCGCGGCCTGGAGTTGCTGCGGCAAAGCGGGCTGCTCGAACAAGTCCTCCCGGAAATCGCGGCGACCGTCGCCTGCCGCCAATCGCCCAATTTCCATCCCGAAGGCACCGTCTTCGACCACCTCCGCCTGATGCTGCAACATCTGCCGCCCGATCCCGACCCCGCCCTGCCCTGGGCGGTCCTGCTGCATGATGTCGCCAAGCCGCTCACCGCCTCGACGGACCCGCAGACCGGCAGCATCCACTTCTACGGCCACGAGAAGATCGGCGCGGAGATGGCCGGCGCGATTCTTGAACGCCTGCGCTTCCCCAGCAAACAGATCGAAGCGGTCGTCAAGGCGGTGCGCTGCCACATGCAGTTCAAGGATGCCCTGCAAATGCGCAAATCCACCCTGCGCCGCCTGCTGTTGCGCCCCACCTTCCCCCTCGAATTGGAACTCCACCGGCTCGACTGCCTTGGCTCGCACGGCCTGTTGGATGTGTATGATTTCCTGGTGGCGCAGGCCGGGGAACTGGAGCAGCACCCCCAAATCCGACCGCCGCTCCTGACCGGCCACGACTTGATCGCCCTGGGCATGCAGCCCGGCCCGGCCCTGGGAGCGCTGCTCGCCGAGATTCGGGAGAAGCAGTTGCAGGACGAGCTCACCACCCAAGCCGCAGCCCGCAGTTGGGCCCAAGAGCGCCTTGCCAAAGGCCCGCCTGCCGCCCAGTGAAGAGTTCTTGCTCTGTTGCGTCTAAGCTGTGCTATCGTTAAGCATCTTAAGAACGCATCATGATTAAACGTCTTGCCGCCAGCAGCCTGCTGCTGGCCTTGGGTCTTTATCTGCCCTGGCCGCTGCACTCGGCCGAACCCCTGGCGGGTAATGCCGCCGCCGAGTTGCCCGCGCGGGCGACCAACGCCCCGCCCGTCATACAACCCGGGCCGGTTGACGGCCAGATTGCGTGCGTCACGGCCCAGATGTTGCAGCGTTACCACTACCTGCGCCAGCCCTTCGACGCGGCGGCCTCCAGCAGGTTCTTCGACCGCTATTTCGAGACGCTTGACCCGATGCACCTGCATTTCACCCAGGCCGACCTGGCGGAGTTTGAACCCTACCGCACGAACCTCGCCCGCCTGACACTGGAGGGGAAACGCCACGGGGTCGCCGACACCACACCGGCTTGCGAAATCTTCAACCGCTATATCGAGCGGGTCGCCCAACGGGTGGCTTACTCGGAAGACCTGCTCAAGCACGAGAAATTCACCTTCGACACCGATGAGCGGGTCACGTTGAACCGCAAGGAAATGCCTTGCCCGGCGGATCTGGACGAGGCCCGGAAGCTCTGGCGCGAGCGGGTGCGCTTCGATTATCTGCAGGAATTGCTCGGCAAGATTGGCGCCCAAAAGAAGAAGCTGGCTGCCGCCGCGAAGAAGGAGGCGTCGCAGGTTGAAACCAACCCGCCGGGGAAAGCCACGCCCCCGCTGCCAGCCGCGGGCACAAACACCGACAGCAGCAGCGGGAGTGCCTCAACCGTCGCCGCCGCGCCTCCCAAGAAGACTGATGAGGAGGAAATCCTCGAAACGCTCAGTCACCGTTATCAACGCAACCTGCGCTTCTTTAGCGATTGGAACCACGACGATGTGCTCCAGCTCTACCTGACCGCGCTGGCCCGCACCTACGATCCGCATTCGGACTACCTCGGCCACGCGCAACTCGAGCAGTTTTCCATCAGCATGAGCCTAAGCCTGTTTGGCATCGGCGCTGAACTGCAGTCCGATGACGGCTACTGCAAGATTCGCCGGCTGCTGCCGGGCGGGCCGGCGATCAAGAGCAAACTCATCAAGGTCAATGACCGGATTGTCGCCGTTGCGCAGAGCAACCAGCCGCCCGTGGACATCGTGGACATGAGCCTGACCAAGGCCGTGCAGCTTATTCGCGGGCCCAAAGGCACCGAAGTGCGCCTCACCATCATTCCCGAGGGGGCGGATTCCGCCACCCGCAACATCGTGAGCATGATCCGGGATGAAATCCCGCTGACCGAATCCGCGGCCAAAGCCAAGATCATCGAATGGCCGGATGCCCGGGGCGGAAACCTCCGGCTGGGCGTGATTGACCTGCCGTCCTTCTATGCCACGTTTGATACCTCAACCTCGAAGGACCGGCCGGAACCAAAAAGCACCACCGCGGACGTGGTCAAGCTCCTGGACAAGCTGAAGCAGGAAAACGTCGCCGGAATCATTCTCGACCTGCGCAACAATGGGGGCGGCTCCCTGGAAGAAGCCATCAAGCTGACCGGCCTGTTTGTCAAAACCAACTCGGTCGTGCAGGTCCGCGAGACCGACGGCGCGGTCCAGGAGGCCGTGGACACCGACCTGACAGTGGCTTACGAAGGGCCGCTGGTGGTGTTGACCAGCCGCCACAGCGCCTCCGCCTCGGAGATTGTGGCCGGCGCCTTGCAGGACTACGGCCGGGCGTTGATCGTCGGCGAGTCCTCCACTCACGGCAAAGGCACAGTCCAAAGCGTCAACCAGTTGCGCCCGTTTGTTCGGTATCCCGACCAGTCGCTGACGAACGATCCCGGCGCCCTGAAGCTGACCATTAAGAAGTTCTTTCGCCCCAGCGGCATGTCCACCCAGTTGAAGGGCGTCGTGCCGGACATCATCCTGCCTTCCGTCGCCAACGAGTCAAAGGACATCGGCGAAGGCGCGCTCGATAACCCGCTGCCCTGGGACACCATTCGCAACGCCCATTACGACCGCTTCAACCTCGTCGAACCCTATCTGCCGGAACTCCGCAAACGCTCCACCGAGCGGATCGCCGCTGACAAGGATTATGCTTACGTGCGCGAGGACATTGACCTGTTCAGGAAACAGCAGGCCGACAAGACCCTCTCGCTCAATATGAAGCAGCGCCTCAAGGAACAGGACGAAGCTGAAGCCCGCCAAAAGGCGCGGGACCGCGAACGCCTGGCCCGCCAGGAACCGGTCGAGAAGGTCTATGAACTGACCCTCAAACAGGCCGCGCTGCCCGGCCTGCCACCGCCCGTCGCCAGGACCAACGCGACGACGGCCGCCTCCTCCGATCCGTCCGGCGCGGGCACAAACGCCATAGCCGCCGCCGCCGCCAGCGGCCAGGACGGGCTGGACGACGATGCGCAAGAGGAGCAGCCGCCGGCGACAGATGCGCCGCTGGTGGAAGTGCAGCATATTCTCAAGGATTACCTTTCCTTGCTGCCGAAGGGCAGCTTGCTCACCGCCCGCCACTAAACCGCCAGGCGCGAGCAAACCGCTCGGTCCCAATCACTCAAAGCTGCCCGCAAGGCGGCGCCGAATACACCCCCCGCCTCCCGCCGTGGAGGGAAGATTGACAAAGCCCCCTATGCGGCGCAGGTTTGCTTGCGCTGCCAATCAACCTATGAAAACAACCTTCGCCCTGATTGCCATGGCCGGACTCCTGGCTGGAAACGCCAGTGCCGGCCCCGAGAGCGTCCTCAAGCGCGCCAGGGAAACGCGCGATCAGAGTAACGTCCGGCAGGACGTCCCCGCCCAAAAACCGCCGGCCCCGCCGAGCCAACCGAGCCGCCCCGCTGCGACCGCCCCCTCGCCGCTCCTGCAGCAAAGCCTCGCCAAAGTGCGGGCCGATCTGGCGGCAATCCAGGCCAATTCTCCGGTCACCTCTACGCAAAAGCAGCAACTCGCCAGGGACCTGCTCGCCAGCGCGCAAGGCCCCGGCAAACCGTCGGCGACCACCGTTGCCGCCCTCGCCGACAGCCTCACCTCGGCTTTTGCCCAAAAGCCGCTGCCTGAATCGAGCCGCAATCGGCTGGTGTCGGACCTCGCCGCGGTGCTCAACCCGGCAAACATGCAATCCGCCCAAATGCAGGCCATTTACAACGACATCCAGGCCATCTTTCAGGCCAACGGCATGGTACGCAGCGAGGCGGTGAAACTTGTGGACCAGGTCAAAGCGGTCGCCGCAGAAACCCGAAAGTAGGCCCGTTGCCCCCACTGGGAAGACGAGCGTCCCCTCGAGCCCTGACTTCTTCCCCGTCCCCACGGGATTTGTGCCCGCCGTGACGCTCGCCCTCCCGCGCATTCTGTGCGAGGTTCCCATTATTAATGAACGAGAGCACACCGCATCCGCGCCGCATGTCTTTCTGCCTTGGAGATTTGGCCATCGGACCTGCGGCCATGCTGGCCCTGAGTGGGCTGCTGCTCGCCAGTGCGAACCCGGCTGCGGCCCAAACGAAGAATATGACTAACCCGACCAATCACACCGGACTTGCCACGCTCGGCGGCGGCTGTTTCTGGTGCATCGAAGCGGTGTTTCAAATGCTGCCTGGCGTCAAATCCGTCACCAGCGGCTATGCGGGCGGAGCCAAAGCGAACCCGACTTACCAGGAGGTCTGCGCCGGCGACACCGGCCATGCCGAAGTGATCCAGATCGAATACGACCCGCAGAAGATTTCCTACGAAAAGCTGCTGGCAACCTTCTGGGAAGCGCACGACCCAACCACGCTGAACCGCCAGGGAGCCGACGAGGGCACCCAATACCGCTCCATCATCCTTTATCGCAACGAGGCGCAGAAGCTGGCGGCGGAAAAGTCAAAGGCCGAGGCGCAGAAACACTTCCGCCAGCCGATCGTCACGGAGATCGCGCCGCTGAAACAATTCTACCCGGCCGAGGGGTATCATCAGAATTACTACCGCGCCAATCCGAGCCAGCCCTACTGCCGGATGGTCATCCGCCCGAAGGTGGAGAAGCTTGAGCGGAAACTCAAAGCGGCCAAGCCCTAGCCACGCCTTTCTGGAACCTGATCACTACCCAAAAGAAGGCGCGTTACGGACTTTCTGTATCGTTAACGCCAGGCTGGACAGCCGTTACCCCATATTCAGCACGTCTCCGGGCGGCTCGCCTTATCTGTTCCCCTGCTGCCAAGTCGGTTGCCACTATCCCGCCGGGGTGATACCCCCGTCCTACCTCCGTTCTACCTCCGTTGTACCTCGGTAGTAGGTCCGTTTCCTGAACCGAGGTAGAACGGAGGTAGAACGGAGGTAGAACGGAGGTAGAACGGAGGTAGAACGGTGATGCGATGGGGGTGGCACGGGGGTGGCAGGACGGAGTTACCCGGCAGTGCGTGGGCACGATGATGGCCCGAAGCGCGGCCCTTGAAGGTTCGAGGTTAGAGGTTGGAAGTTCCCTCGCGGTGCTGCCCTCACGGTCAGGGAACCTGCCGGATGCGGTAGAAGCGGGCGGGCCAGGTGATGATGGCCTCGGGGTCGAGCCAGTTGGTGGTCGTATCGCCCGTGCCCGGGATCAGGAGGTTGCCCCCGTCGTTGGCGTTGGCCACCCGGAGGGTGTTCACCGAGCCAACCGGCGCAAAGACCGTGAGGTTGGTAATCGTCATTACGCCAGGGATGGCGGCGGTGTTGTGGTCAATAGTGACGGTCTTGGTCGCGCTGTTGGTGATCCAAATCGTGGTGAAGGCATCCGACGGGGCCTCTCCGGCTGACCAGTTGGCGGCATCCTGCCAATAACCGCCAGAACACCGCATCTGCCGGATTTCAGCCTGATACCAATTTGAACACCATGCGC
>CAZHEW010000175.1:0-7048 GCA_964531815.1 uncultured Verrucomicrobiota bacterium | reverse complement strand
GCGACGTTCGACTGGCACACCATCGAAGGGCCGTGCGTGGTCAAACACGGCGGCCGCTACTACTGTTTGTACAGCGGGGCGAACTACCAGACGGCCCGGTATGGTGTGGATTACGTTGTGGCGGATCACCCGCTCGGACCCTACACCGGTCAGGGCGACCACGCGCGCGTATTACACAGCGTTCCGGGCCAGGTCCGGGGCCCGGGCCATCATTCCATCGTGCCGAGCCCCGACGGGAAGGCGCAATACATGGTCTATCATGCCTGGGACCCGGCCATGCGGGTGCGCTGGATGTGCATAGACAAGCTACTATGGACGCCCGATGGCCCCCGCTGTGAAGGGCCAACCTTCACTGCTCAGCCGGCGCCCTGACTCTGCGAAGCTGCGCGCCAAGCGTTAAGGACGTCGGCGGATTTAACCGACGCGGGGTATTCGGCCTGTCAGTGTTCGGCCTTGACCCATTTAGCCTCTGCGCCCACGATTCGCCTCCAGAATCGTGATGCAATCCTCAATAAACCTCGCCTCGCGCCATCGCCAGGTCATTTGTCGGTTGAGTCTTGTCTGCCTCTGCCTGCTTGTCCTCGCCTTGGTGGGAAGCGGTCGCGCTGCAGAACGCCGTTTTGACCTCGAAACGGCCTTTCGCCATCCGCCGGAGTCGGCGCGGCCCTGGGTGTATTGGTTCGTGATGGACGGCAACCTGAGCCGGCAGGGGATTACGGCGGATTTCGAGGCGCTCGAACAGGCGGGCATCGGCGGGGTGATGATGATGGAGGTGGACGTTGGGATACCGCGCGGGCCGGTCAAGTTCATGAGTGCCGAGTGGCGCGCCCTGTTCAAGCACGCGGTCGCCGAGGCCAGCCGGCTGGGCCTGGAGATTACCCTCAATGCCGGACCGGGCTGGACGGGGAGCGGTGGGCCGTGGGTCAGCCCCGAGCAGTCCATGCAACACCTGGTCGGCAGCGCGGTCGAGGTCACCGGCCCGAAGCACTTCGACGAGGTGTTGCCCCGACCCCAGCGGCGTCCGGCGTTCTTCGGAGATGGCGCTTTGCCGCCGGAGCTTGAGAAGGCGAAGAACGAGTTCTACCGGGACGAGGTTGTGCTGGCCTTCCCAACCCCGTCCGGCAAGGAGCGCATCAGCGAAATTGATGAGAAGGCGCTCTATGTAAGGGCGCCGTATTCTTCGCAACCGAACGTCCGGCCATTCCTGCCCTCATCGGCGACTTACCCGGCCATGTTGGCGGGAACAGTGGTCGCCACGGACCGCGTTCTGGACTTGACCCCGCGCCTCAGGCCTGATGGCCGCCTGGCGTGGAAGGTGCCCGAAGGCAAATGGACCATTATGCGCTTCGGCCGCACCAGCACCGGGGCTTGCACTCGGCCAGCGCCCCTCCCGGGGCTGGGGCTGGAAAGCGACAAGCTGGACAAGGCGGCGCTGGACGCTCATTTCGATGCGTTCATCGGCGCGCTGCTGCGCGACGTCGGCCCGCAGAAGGCGCGCCGCGGATCAGGCTGGACGATGCTGCACATTGATAGCTGGGAAATGGGCGCCCAGAACTGGACCGCTGCCTTCCGTGATGAATTCCGCCGCCGACGAGGCTATGATCCGCTGCGCTATTTGCCGGCCATCACCGGCCGGGTGGTGGAGAGCCTGGAAGTGTCCGAGCGTTTCCTCTGGGACTTGCGCCAGACGGCCCAGGAACTGGTCATCCAGAACCACGCGGAGCATCTGAAAGCCCTGGGACGCAAACATGGCTTCGGACTGTCTATCGAGCCCTACGACATGATGCCCTGCGCGGACATGAGCGTGGGCGCAGTGGCCGATGTGCCGATGTGCGAGTTCTGGCTCCACGGTTTCGACACCACATACAGCGTCATTGAGGCCGCCAGCGTCGCGCACACCTGCGGCCGGCCGATAGTGGCAGCGGAAGCGTTCACTTCTGACCATACCGAACAGTGGCAGGCGTATCCGGCGGCGATGAAAGGGCTGGGCGACTGGGCGTTCAGCTCGGGCATCAATCGCATCGTCTTTCATCGCTATCAGCACCAGCCCTCGCTGGATCAGCGCCCGGGGATGACCATGGGCCCGTATGGGGTTCACTGGGAACGGACGCAGACCTGGTGGGATATGGTAGGCGCCTACCACCAATACCTGGCGCGCTGCCAGTTCATGCTCCGGCAGGGGCTGGCGGTCGCGGACGTCTGTTTCCTGGTGCCGGAAGGCGCGCCCCAGGTGTTCCGCCCCCCGACGTCGGCCCGGCTTGGTCAGCCGCCGGAGCGGCCCGGCTACAACTATGACGGCTGCGCGCCGGAGACGTTGATGGCGCGCATGTCGGTCAAGGACGGGCGGCTCGTGCTCCCCGACGGCATGAGCTATCACGTGTTGGTTCTACCAGAGTCACTGACAATGACCCCGGCGCTGCTGCGCAAAGTCAGGAAACTGTTCAAAGCCGGAGCGACGGTGATCGGGTCGCCGCCGCTCAAATCGCCGAGCCTGAGTGGCTACCCAAAGTGTGACGCCGAGGTGCATAAGCTGGCAGCGGAAATATGGGGGGATGGAGTCATGGCGAGCCAGAGTGACCGCACTCAAGCGGGGAGCAGCGCCCCAAGGCTCCAACGCTCTGAAACTGCACTGTCCCGCGGCCGCGTGATCCGGGCTCGTGCGGTGCAGCCTGCCGGGGCGGAGGCATCGCCCAGCCTGATCGAGCAGGCGAAGTGGATTTGGCACAAGGAAGGGAATCCAGCCATCAGCGCCCCGGTCGGGCCGCGGTACTTCCGCCGTAGCTTCACCGTCGTGGATCGGTCGAGCGTTGAATCCGCCGGCGTCGTCATGACAGCGGACAACAGCTTCGAGTTGTGGATTAACGGCCGCCGGGCCGGGAAAGGGGACAACTTTCACGTGGCCGGAGAGTTTGACGTCAAGGGGATGCTGCGCTCGGGTGTTAACGTGCTCGCGGTGGCTGCTGAGAACGGCGGCGCCGATCCGAATCCAGCCGGTCTGGCTGGCATTCTCGTGGTGGAGTTCCGCGACCGTACGATCCTGGCCGTGCCAACGGACAGTAGCTGGCAGACCGCCCAGGTTGTTGGAGGGAAGTGGACCGCCGACTCAACTCCCGAGGGAGAATGGGCGGAGGCGATGGAATTGGGTCCGATAGGCATGGCCCCTTGGGGTGCCGTCCAGAAGCCTGCGCTCGAACCCGAGCAATACTGCGACTTTGGCGTTGTGTCGAAGGTGCTCGGCGAGTTGGGCCTCATGCCGGACTTCGAGTCAGACGGCCCGCTGCGCTACGCGCACCGGCGGACCAGCGAGGAGGAGATCTACTTCGTGGCCAACCGCGAAGACCGCTCGGTGGAAGCGAACTGCACTTTCCGGGTTTCCGGCAAAGCCCCGGAACTCTGGGACCCCTTGACCGGGCAGACGCGCAGCTTGCCGGAGTTCACCACTCGGGGAAGGCGCACGACCGTACCCATGCGCTTCGAGCCCGCGCAGTCGTTCTTCGTCGTGTTCCGAAAACCCGCGGCCCGGGCGGCCGGCCGGAACTTCCCCGTCGCAACGCGGCTGGCGAAACTGCCTGGCCCGTGGAAGGTCTCGTTCGATCCCAGGTGGGGCGGCCCCGAGTTGGTGGTGTTTGAAACCCTGCAAGACTGGAGCAAGCGAAGCGAGGAGGGGATTCGGTATTACTCGGGCAGGGCGGTTTATCGTACCACGTTCGACGCGCCCGAGGTCGCGCCGGGGCGCCGGTTGTATTTGGACCTGGGCAGGGTGAAGAACCTGGCACAGGTGCGGTTGAACGGGAGGGATCTCGGCATAGTCTGGTGCGCTCCCTGGCGGGTGGACATCACCGAAGCGCTAAACGGTGCTGATAACCAACTGGAGATTGCCGTAGCCAACCTTTGGCCCAACCGCCTGATCGGCGACCAGTCCCTGCCCGCCGAACAGCGGCTAACTTCGACTACGTGGAATCCGTTCAGAAAGGATTCCACGTTGCTGGCCTCCGGCCTGCTCGGGCCGGTGACCATCGTGGCCGAGCGCGCCGATTCCCGAACCGAGCGCAGCGCAGTTCGCCGCCCTTTGAAGTGATTATCCAATGAAGCTGATTATGAGAAGAATGCTCCGTTCGCGCCTGCCGGTCATCGCGCTCGTCCTGATGCTCGGTGGCCTGTCACCAGTTCGGGCCTGGAGTGGTGCGAGCCCGGCGGGGGAAAGCGACGCGCTTGAGCGCGGCTTTGCCAATCCTCCGAACAGTGCCCGCCTGCGCGCTTATTGGTGGTGGCTGAATGGCAATGTGACTAAGGCCGCCATAACCCGCGACCTGGAGGAGATGAAGGCCAAAGGGTTCGGCGGCGCTTTGATTTGCGACGCCGGCGGGGCGCAGCAGGACGGCAACGACACCGTGCCGCACGGCCCGACCTTCTTCACGCCCGAATGGCGCGAACTCTACAAGCATGCCTTGCGCGAGGGGGACCGGCTCGGACTGGAGATGAGCTTGAATATCCAGAGCGGCTGGAACCTGGGCGGGCCGATGGTTAAGGCGGAAGACGCCGCCAAGAAGCTGACCTGGAGTGAACTGCGGATCACGGGGCCGGCGAAGTGTGAGCAAGCTTTGCCAGTCCCGAAGTCGCGGGACAATTTCTACCGGGACATCGCCGTGATGGCTTATCAAGTCTCACCAGAAGGCGACACGGCAGACGAAGGACAGAAGACTGCGCGCGCCAAAGCGCGGCGGCCGCTCCAGAACTGGGAGCAAAAGGCATTGCACCGGCCGCTGCACTTTTCCGCGCCGGACACGGCGCCACTGTTTGCGGAAGAGGAATCTGTGCCGGGCGAGGAGGACACGCAGGCGAAGCATGTGCTCGACCTGACCCCGAAGCTCTCAAAGGAGGGTGTGCTGCGCTGGGACGTGCCGGAGGGGAACTGGCAGGTGCTGCGGCTGGGCTGCACCATCGGCGACCACTCGCGCGTCTCGACGTGCAGCGATGGCTGGCAAGGCTACGCCCTGGACGTGCTGGACACGGGCGCGTTCAACCGCTACTGGGACGCCGTCGTGGAGCCGCTGATCGCGGACGCCGGCCCGCTGGCCGGGCGCGTGCTCAAGTATCTGCACACGGACAGTTGGGAAGTCGAGCCGCTGAACTGGGGGCCAACGCTGATCCCGGAGTTTCGGAAGCGCCGGGCTTACGACCCGCTGCCGTTTCTTCCGGTGCTGCTGGGCCGGATTGTGGACTCGCGCCCCGCCAGCAACCGTTTCCTGCACGACTTCCGCAAGACCGTGGGCGAGTTGGCCATTGACAATCACTTCCGCATCTTCCGCGACCGCGCGCACCAGAGCGGCCTGCAGATCCATCCCGAGTCCGGTGGCCCCCACGCTGTTCCGATCGACGCCCAGCGGTGCCTCGGCCTGAACGACGCGCCGATGTCCGAGTTTTGGGCGTGGTCGTGGCGGCACAGGGTAGGGGAGAGCAACCGCTTTTTCGTGAAGCAGCCGGCCTCGGCGGCGCACACCTGTGGCCGCCGGTTGGTTCTGGCGGAGGGCTTCACCACCATTGGACCGCACTGGCAGGAGACGCTGTGGGACAACCTCAAGCCCTCTTTTGACCGGGCGGCCTGCGAGGGCCTGAACCTGCTTGTCTGGCATGCGTTCGTCTGCTCCCCCGCCGAGATGGGCCTGCCTGGACAGCAGTATTTTGCAGGCGCGCACTTCAACCCGAACACCACGTGGTGGTCGAAATCCGCCCCCTTCCTCGCTTACATCAATCGCTGCCAGTTCCTGCTCCAGCAGGGCCTGTTCGTCGCGGATGCGTGCTACTACTACGGCGACCACGTCCCGAACTTCGCGCAGCTCAAGCGCAGCGACCCCGCGCGCGTGCTGCCCGGCTACGACTACGATGTTGTTACCGAGGAAGTCATCCTCCAGCGCATGTCGGTGCGCGACGGGCGCATTGTTCTGCCCGACGCCATGAGCTACCGGGTGCTGGTGCTGCCAGAGCGGCCCGGCATCTCGCTGGCGGTGCTTGAGAAGTTGCGGGAGCTGGTCCGGGCCGGAGCAACGGTAATCGGGCCCAAGCCTTCGCAGACCTACTCGCTCAGCGGATTTCCTGAATGCGATGCGGCAGTCAGGCAGATCGCCGATGAACTGTGGGGAAGCGGGGTGCGGGCTGAGGGGGGCAAGCGCCTCCGTGGCCGTGTGATTTCAGGCAAGACGGCCCGGGAGGTGCTTGCCGCCGATGGTGTCAACCCTGACTTCGAGTGCCGGATTAAGGCGCATCCGTCTCCCGGCGCCATACCGAGCGCCAGCATAGGAACGTCAGGACTTACCAACGCGTGGGGTGATTTCCGGACTGCCGCGGCGGGGGACGGGCGCGGGCCGTTGCCCCCGCTGGATTACATCCACCGCTCGACCGGGGATGCGGACATTTACTTCGTCGCCAGCCGGTCAAACGCCTGGCTTGTGGCCGACTGCTCCTTCCGCCTCGCAGGCAAGGTGCCCGAGATATGGGATCCGGTCAGCGGGACGACACGCCCAGCCGCCGCCTGGTCAGGGAATGAGAGACAAACCACCCTGCCGCTCGAGTTCGCGCCTTACGGCTCGGTATTCATCGTGTTTCGCCGGCCCCAGGGCGGCGGCTTCCTGCCCGCCTCGCGTCGAAACTTCCCGGCCTTCGGCGGGGCGCATGAACTTGGCGGACCCTGGACGGTCGAGTTTGATCCGAAGTGGGGCGGCCCAGCATTGGTTGAGTTTGAACGTCTGGTCAGTTGGCCGCAGCGGGCGGAGGAAGGCATCAAGTATTACTCGGGCACGGCTACTTACCGCAAGACGTTCGACCTGCCGGAAACGCTGCGTCGCCCGAACCAACATCTGGCGCTGGATCTGGGCGAGGTCGCGAATCTTGCCGAAGTGCGGCTGAATGGGAAGGGCCTGGGCATTGTATGGGCCATGCCGTTCCGCCTGGATGTGACGGATGCGATCAAGCCCACCGGCAACAAGCTGGAGGTCGAGGTGGTCAACTTCTGGCCCAACCGCATCATCGGCGATCAGTTCCTGGCACCGGA
>CAZHEW010000174.1:0-7067 GCA_964531815.1 uncultured Verrucomicrobiota bacterium | reverse complement strand
GCCCTGCTCAGTCAATTCCTCCACCACGGCCTGACGCGCCTCCATACGGTCCATGCCATCGAAATCCTCCCCGGCGGCTTCGGTCATCTTGCCGTCGGGGCCAATAACGATGGTGAACGGCAGCTTGTGGCGCAGGCCCATCTCGTAGTCGGCTGGATCGTGGGCTGGCGTCACCTTCACGCAGCCGGTGCCGAACTTCGGGTCCACCGCTTCATCAGCAATGATGGGAATATGCTTGTTCTGCAAGGGCACCAAGCACTTGCGCCCGATGATGTTCTGGTAGCGCGGGTCCTTTGGGTTCACGGCCACCGCTTCGTCGCCGAGCATCGTCTCGGGGCGGGTGGTGGCGACAACGAGGAATTCGTTCGCCTTGGGTTGGCCCTTCTCATCCAGCAGAGGATACTTCAGGTGCCACAGGTGGCCCTTCTCCTCGATCATCTCCACTTCCTCGTCAGAGAGGGCAGTGCGGGCGGCTGGGTCCCAGTTGACCATCCGCTTGCCGCGGTAAATGAGGCCCTTCTTATAGAGCTCGACGAACACCTTCTGCACGCAGCGTGAGTAGGCGGGGTCCATCGTGAAGCGCTCGCGCGTCCAATCACACGAGCAGCCCAGGTTCTTGAGCTGCTGAATGATGATGCCGCCGTGCTTCTCTTTCCAGGCCCAGACATGCTCCAGGAACTTCTCGCGCCCGAGGTCGTCGCGGTGCCGGATGACGCCCTGCTTGCGCAGGGTCTTCTCCACCACCGCCTGCGTAGCGATGCCGGCGTGGTCGGTGCCGGGCAGCCAGAGCACCTCCTTGCCGTCCATGCGGGCCTTGCGGGCGAGGATGTCCTGGATAGTGTTGTTAAGCACGTGCCCCATGTGGAGCATGCCCGTCACGTTCGGCGGCGGGATGACGATTGAGTAAGCTGGTTTGGAGGAAGCGGGGTTGGCGACGAAGCAGTTATGCTTTAGCCAGAAGTCATACCATTTCTCCTCGACCGCCTGCGGTTCGTAAGCCTTGGGAATGTCAGACATGGGCAAATCACTTCTGCATCAGCGCGTATTCCAGACTATCTGCCAGGGCCTGCAGGCTGGCTTCGATGATGTTGTCGTTGACGCCAACCGTGCCCCACTCTTTCTTGCCATCGGTGGACTGGATCAACACACGGGTGCGCGCGCCGGTGCCGGTGGAGGATTCGAGGATGCGGACCTTGTAGTCCGTGAGCACCACCTTCCTGAGTTGCGGGTAGAATCCTGCGAGCGCGGCTCTCAAAGCTTTGTCGAGCGCGTTCACGGGGCCATCGCCTTCGGCCACCGTATGGCCAGCCTGCGCGCCGACGCGCACTTTGACGGTCGCCTCACAAACAGAGCCAGACCCCGCCCGGCGCATGGAAACGTGGTAGGCATCCACCGTAAAGGGTAATTCTGTGTGTCTGAGCGCTCGGCTGATGAGCAGGGCCAGAGACGCTTCCGCCGCTTCGAATTCGTAGCCTTCGTGTTCCAGCTCCTTGATGCGAGCAAGGATGGTCTTCAACTCCGGCGTGTCGTTGGCCACGGGAAACCCCAATTCCTGGGCCTTCATCACGATGTTGCTCTTGCCGGCCAGATCGCTAACCAGCACGCGCCGCTGGTTGCCTACCAACGCCGGGTCTATGTGCTCGAAGCTCCGCGCCACCTTTTGAACCGCATTGACGTGCATGCCACCCTTGTGGGCAAAAGCGGTTCGGCCTACCCAGGGTTGCCGCGGGTTGTGGCGGAAGTTGGCAATCTCGTCCACGAACTGCGAGAGGTCGCGCAACTCGGCCAATGATGTCGCCGCCACGCAGACCTTCTTCATCTTAAAGGCGATATTGGGGATAACGCTGGTGAGGTTGCAGTTGCCGGTCCGTTCGCCGTAGCCGTTCATGGTGCCCTGAACATGGGTCGCGCCCGCTTCGACAGCCGCCAGTGCGTTGGCCACTCCCAACCCAATGTCGTCATGGGTGTGAATACCAAGACGGGTTGTGAGCTTGCCTCGCGCTGCGGTGGCAATCGCCGCCACCTCGCGGGACAAAGATCCGCCGTTGGTGTCGCACAGAACAACTACATCCGCGCCGGCCTTCTCGGCTGCCAGCCAGGTGGCAAGGGCGTATTCGGGCTCGTCTTTGTAACCATCAAAGGCGTGTTCGGCGTCGTAGATAACGAGCCGGCCGTTATCTTTGAGGAATCGCACCGTGTCGGCGATCATCGCCAGGTTTTCGTCGGGCGTTGTCCGGAGCACTTCTTTGACGTGCAAGAGCCAGGTCTTGCCGAAAATGGTCACCACCGGAGTATGGGCTTCCAGCAATAAACGGACTTGGTCATCGCTCTGGACCGCGATGCCCTTGCGGCGGGTGGAGCCAAAGGCCGCGAGGCAGGCATGCTTGAATTTCCTGCGCCGGGCTTCCGCAAAGAACTCGATGTCTTTAGGATTGGACCCCGGCCAGCCGCCCTCGACGTAGTGGACCCCGAACGCGTCCAATCTCTCGGCGATGCGGAGCTTGTCCATCACCGAGAAGTTGATGCCTTCGCCCTGACTGCCGTCGCGCAGGGTCGTATCGTAGATTTCGACTTCGGGTTTCATAGCCATTCCCGCAACAGCGGGAGGGAATATTTACGCGATAGGGAGGCCGATGCAAAGGCCAAAGAGCAGTTCTCCTCCGCTGTGAGCCGCGGCTAACGTTGCAACGCCTGGCAGTTGCCGATGGCTTCGCTCGTGCGGAGCGCCCGGCCGTAGAGACGGAGGTGCCCCAGTTCGCCATGCAGAGCCGGGGCGATCCGGAGTTCGCGCGCCCCGCTAATATCCTTGATAATCGGGTTGAACCGCCCAAACCCAAAGGGGCGCTGCCGGCCGCCATCGTTCAGCAGGCCGTCCACCACGAAACAGATCACGTTGGCTCGTCCATCCACGCTCACTACCAGGTGGTGGAGCGTGTTGGTCTTGAGCAAACCGGCGTCGCAATCCCAGGAGGCAGCCTGCCAGCCATCGCACATCTCGAAGCAGACAGTCCCACGGCCAGTGGTGCGCAGGCAATAACCGCGGCCCGCGGAATCGCGCGTATCCACAATCGCCTGGCCCGGCGCGAGGTCAACGAAGCGCAGGGCCAAGTCTATAGTCAAGCCGCCTTCCCCGTCTTGCCGCGCTTTGCCACGCTGCAAGTCACCGCAGAGAGGCGCCAGCCTCGGCGCGCGCGCCGTGGCCCGCGGAGCGCACTCTGCGCCGGACAGATTCAACGCCAAGCCGTTGGTCGCCAGTTCGCACCGCGTCTCCTGATTCCACAAGCCCTCGATCAAATCTGGCGCCACCTCCAGCACGCGGGTTTCGGTCTTCTGGGTAGCGCGAATGTAACAACGCCCACTGTTCTCGATGAGGTCTGGGTAGCTGCAGCCCTCCAGCCCTCCAGCCACATAAGCCACAATTTCCGGCTGCGACCAGGAGACCAATCCATCCTTGAGCCGTCCGGCGCTCAGCCAGGCAAGGTTCCGGCTGCCGGCGTTGAGGCCGTTGTTGTAGTTGGTGGTGCCGTTGTTGTGGAACCAGAGCAGGAAGCGGCCCGGTCCCGTCTGCCAAATCTTCGTGCAGGCGCGAGGCTGCTTGACGATGCGCCCACCCGGGCTGTAGCGCAGCGCGTCAGGCTTGGCCCAGGTGTGGCCGCCGTCGCGGCTGTAAGCGCATCCGGCATGACCCAGTGCCGTGCGGAACACGCACAGCAGGTCCTGCTCTTCCAGCGGCACCACGTCAAACTCCTCCTGGACAGACCCAAACTCCGGCGCGCGCACTCCGTGATCGCCGTCGGGAAGAAGTTGCCAGTCGAGTTGGTCCGGGGCGGTCTGAGTCATGATGTTGTCCGAGCGGTAAAACCAGCCCTCGCCTTTCTCCAGGATATACTTCCCCAGTTTGGTGAAGCCGAAAATGGCCTTGCCGTCGAACACCACCGGCGTGCCGACGGCCCAGAACATCTGCAATTTGCCTTGCCATTCGTTGGCGCGGTCGGCAGCCGTCAGGCGCATGGGCAGGCGATAGCGTTTCGACCAGGTCCTGCCCTTGTCATCCGAGCAGCGGTAGCAGAACCAGCCTTGCATATCATCGCGGATGGGGGTGCCGTCGGGTTTGGTGCGGATGGCGTCGCCATTGTAATTGTAGAAGGCATAGATGCGGTCCTGAGGTGTAATTAAGGCCAGGGCATAAGCGGACTTGCGCTCCTTATCCGGCGGCTCAATGTCGGTCAGCGGCGACCAGGTCCTGCCTTTGTTCTCGCTGAAGGTGGCCACAACATGCTGGCCCTCGGCGCCCTCGACCCCGGGGCCGGTAGTCAGCACGCATACCCAGGTGCCGTCTTTGGTGACAACGATGCGCGGTTGGTCGCAATAGCCCTCCCCCGGGAGAGACGGTCCACTGGCAAAATTCCGGCAGTCAGGTCCGACGGACCGTTCGGCCACCGTCGCCGCGCAGCCAGCCCGATGATTGAAGCAACAGACACCACCCGACGAAAGGAACATGCAAATGGCATGGCCTGATTATGATCGCGTAAAAGGTGGCGGGGAAGTCTTCTTTCCCTGTGTCTGCTGCGGTGGTGCAGAACGGCGGAGGAACGCGGAAGGGTCGCCTGACAGTCGCGGAATGCCTGGCAGGCTTTTGACGCCACCCGAGACATCTGTGTATGGGGTGTGCGCAAGTCGTAGGGAGCCGGCCCCGGGGCTGCCCCTGTAGCACATGGCTCCCAGCAGGCTTAATAGCATTTCTATTAAGCCTGGTGGCAGCTCTGGGGTTTGGCTTTGGACCAGTTGCCCCTGCGCGGGGATTGTGATTTTGCCCTCTCGGCCAGAAGTGGGGACGTGCCTCCCGCCCCTTGAACGCTTCCCCTGGCCCGCCAAATTTGCATTGCTCATGGTTGTTGCCCTCACTGCTCCGCTGTGCGTTGGAAGTCCATCGCCAGTTGAAGCAGTTCCGGCACAGCTGCGTTATACCAACACGTGCATCCCACCGACGAGTTGCCCAGATAAGCGACCGGCTTCGCCATCTGGGTAGCGACATTACATCCCGACTGATACCACTCCGCTAGAAACCTGCTTATCCAAAGGAATGGCCGCGCCCTGATGAGCGCGGCCCATTTGCGAACAGTGGTATCTTAAGTTGCCTGACGGCTTAAAGCTTGCCGCCGTAGACCGCATTCTTGCCCAGCAACTTCTCGATGCGCAGCAACTGGTTGTACTTCGCGACGCGGTCAGTGCGGCTCAGCGAGCCGGTCTTGATCTGGCCGGCGTTGGTGGCCACCGCGATGTCCGCAATGGTGGCATCTTCCGTTTCGCCAGACCGGTGGCTGATGACCGCTGTGTAGTCGTTATCCTGGGCCAGTTCCACGGCGTCTAGCGTCTCGGTCAAGGAGCCGATCTGGTTAACCTTGACTAGAATGGAATTGGCCGTGCCGGTATCAATGCCCCGCTGCAGGAATTTTACGTTGGTAACGAACACGTCGTCGCCAACCAACTGAATTTGGCTGCCGAGCTTGTCGGTGAGCTTCTTCCAGTTGGTCCAATCGCTTTCGGCACAACCGTCCTCAATGCTGACGATGGGGTACTTGTTGCAGAGCTTGACGTAGAAGGTGATCAGTTCGTCCCCCGAGACGGTCTTGCCCGTGCTCTTCTTGAACCTGTAGGTGCCATTGCCGTTGTAGAACTCGGAGGCGGCGACATCCAGCGCCAGAAAGATCTGCTTGCCCGATTTGTAGCCGGCGTCCTTGACGGCTTGCAGAATCGCCTCAATGGCCGCCTCGGTGCTCTCCAGCTTCGGAGCAAATCCGCCTTCGTCGCCGACGGCTGTGGAGAGCCCTTTCTTCTTGAGCACAGCTTTCAGAGCATGGAAGGTCTCCGTGATGGCACGCAGGCCCTCGGAGAAGCTCTTAAAGCCCTTGGGCATGATCATGAACTCTTGGAAGTCAATCGGGGCATCTGAATGGGCGCCACCGTTGATGACGTTGGCCATGGGCACAGGCAGAACCTTGGCGTTGGGGCCGCCGAGGTACTTAAAGAGCGGTTGGCCCAACAGCGCAGCCGCGGCCTTGGCGTTGGCGAGCGAAACAGCCAGAATGGCATTCGCGCCGAGCCTGGCCTTGGTCTCTGTCCCGTCGAGCTTTAGCATGGCACGGTCAACCTCCAGTTGATCAAGCGCATCCATGCCCTTGAGCACCGGAAGAATCTTCTCCTGCACATTCTTTACAGCCTTGGTCACGCCTTTGCCCAGGTAGCGCTTCTTATCGCCGTCGCGCAATTCGAGCGCCTCGTGCTCGCCGGTGCTGGCGCCCGAGGGCACCGCCGCCCGCCCCATCGCGCCACTGGCAAGGGTCACATCAACTTCCACTGTGGGATTACCGCGTGAATCAAGGATCTCACGCGCCAGTATGTCTTGGATTCTGCTCATAAATATGTGTAATAATTCCGAACCTGGGAAATCTAAAGGCCATCTAAGGCCCCGTGGCTCACGTTAAACCCGCTGGGGTTTGTGCGCCGATGATTTCCATGCCCACCCTTTGTTCAAGGTGAGGCCCATATACTAGGAAAGCCGCGCCACGAGTCAAGGAATGCATTAGGTTCGCGCGCCTAGCCATCAGGCGGCTGCACACTTGGCCAACGTTGACCCGCTCTGCAAGCATCCCCCCCCAGCTTGGCAGCACGGGTGGCCAAGGCGCTGCGGGAATACCGCGGTCTGAGTGCGGGGGCAATGCCTGTAGTGCCGCACGCCTGGCTTATGAACATCTCATGCCGCCGTTCTTTACGCCCCGCCCCATGTTCGGTGAGCCCCCAAAACCAATTCTTCCCCACCCGCCCGGCATTCAGCACGTGCGGGCGTCAAAAACCAGTTTCTTCAGTATCTGCGAGCGATCTCAGGTGACGCGTGACTGATGACGCGGGAAAGAACAGTATACACCCCTTTATCAAGGCGCCGGAACGGTCACTGAATGACCGGTGGGGGGATGGCTTCGCCCTTGCGCTGGGCCAGTTGTTCTTCCGGCAAATAAGCGCCATAGAAGGGGGCGTTGGCATCCAGCCAAAGGTAAATCGCCCGTCTC
>CAZHEW010000173.1:0-7074 GCA_964531815.1 uncultured Verrucomicrobiota bacterium | reverse complement strand
ATTGTGACGCTGGCCAAGCCGGTGCACCATGAGAACGCATTGGTCCCAATGCCGGTGACGTTGCTGCCGATTACCACGTTGGTCAGGTTGCGGCAGGCAACGAACGCCTCGTCCCCAATCCAGATGACGCTGCCGGGCATCGTGATGTTGGTCAGGCTGGTGCAATAGTAGAAGGCATAGGCCCCGATGTTGGTGACGCTGTTGGGGACGGTGTAGCTTCCGACTTTGCCGCCCGGGCATTGAATCAGCGTGGTCTGGCTTTTGTTGAACAAGTTCCCCTCCGCGCTGCTATAGGCGGGATTGTCTGGATCCACCGTTATCGCGCTCAGGCTGGTGCAGAGGTAGAATGCCCGGTCGCCGATGCTGGTGACGCTGCCGGGGATCGCGATGCTGGTCAGCCGAGAGAAAGAGAAGGCCCTGGACCCGATAGAGATGACACTGTCGGGGATCGTCACGCTGGTCAGACCGCTGCAGTAAGAGAATGCCTCGGTCCCGATGTTGGTGACGCTGGTCGGGACGGTGTAGCTTCCGGCTTTGCCGCCCGGGCATTGAATGAGCGTAGTGTAACTCTTGTTGAACAGGACCCCATCCATACTGCTGTAAGCGGGGCTGTTTGTGCCCACCATTATCGCGCCCAGGCTGCTGCACGAATAGAACGCCCGGTCGCCGATGTCCGTGACGCTGCCGGGGAGCGAGATGCCGGCCAGGCTGGCGCATGAAGAAAAGGCCTCGGCCCCAATGCGGATGACGTTGGTGCCGAGCGCCACGTTGGTCAGGCTGCTGCAAGCGTGGAAGGCATGGTCCCCGAAGTGGGTGACGCTGCCGGGGATTGTGACGCTGGTCAGGGCATAGGAAAAAGCGAAAGCATCGTTTCCAATGCGGGTGACCGGGTATCCATTGGTCGAGTCCGGGATGGTCACGGCGCCGCCGGGACCGGTGTAGCCGGTGATGGTGATCGCACCGCTATTGGTCGTGAAAGTGAATTGCGCCCGGACCCCGGCCGGCAATGCCAGGAGCAGAAGCAGTGGCAGCATCCGTACGGCACCGGCGGGTTGCGAACGCCGGGCTGCCGCCCTCAAGACGGCAAGGGTGCGCTTGCAGAATGTGGCTTCCATGCCGGCGAAAGGGCTTGCCGTTTTCGTGCTCTGTAACATTGACTATGGATGTTCAGCCGCAACTCTGCTCCTCCGCAAGGAGATTCCAAGGCTGCACTTGCCGGCTTCAACAGCAACGCGCGGGCCGCCATGCCTTTGAGCCGGCCGGCACCGGTGCGCCAGTTCCATAGCTCGCACAGATGACGCGAAAGCGCCGTGCGATGCCAGCCGGGATGCCGCGCAATCAAGGCGCGCAACCCCGTCAGATCAGCGCCCGAGAGCGTGCCCCCACACGGCGCAATACCGGCGGGTTCGTCGGATGGCTGGCCGCAAATCCCGGCCCGAACTCACGGGCTTGTTTCCGGCCCGCGTCCGGGTAAGCTCACAGGCGATGCAACCCAACTCGCCGCGCGTGACACCCGGGCCGCCAACCGGTAGAGGCCTTCCGGGCGCGGTGAGCGCGCTTTGGCGGACCGATTTACCGACTGCCATCGCGCTGAAGGCGGGCCTGATCCTTGTCTTTGTCCTCCTGGCATATTGGCCGGCCCTGACGGGCGAGTTTCTGTGGGACGACGACGTGCTGCTCACCCGGAATGCCTTCGTCCAGAAGCTGGTGGGGATCAAGCATATCTGGCTGAGCGGGGCGCAAGTGGATTACCTTCCGCTGACCCTGACCAGTTTCTGGCTGGAGTGGCGGTTGTGGGGTCCCCACCCGACAGGTTACCACGTTACCAATGTGCTGTTGCATGCGCTGGCCGCGGTCCTGCTGTGGCGCCTGCTCGTGCGGCTGAAGGTCCCGGGGGCGTGGTTGGCGGCGGTGATCTTCGCGGTGCATCCGCTGTGTGTGGCGAGCGCCGCGTGGATTGCCGAGCGCAAGAATACCCTCAGCATCGTCTTCTTCCTCCTGAGCCTGCTCTGGTACCTACGCTCGGAGTCTGATGTCCCCACTCCGCACTCCGCACTCCGCACTCCGCACTCCTCCGGCCCCCAACGCCGCTTCTACTGGCTTTCGCTGGCGGCTTTTGTCCTGGCCATGCTGAGCAAGCAGGCCGTCGCGTCCGGGCCCTTCGTGTTGCTGCTGCTCGCATGGTGGCGCGGCGGCCGGATTGGCCGGCGTGACCTGGTCCGCGCCGCGCCTTTTTTTGCCGTGGCCCTGGTGATGGGGTTGGTGGCCATCGGGTTCCATTCCAAGCTCCTGGTGAATCCGGACGAGCTGGAGCGGCCATTAAGCTGGCCGGCGCGAATGCTCGGCGGCAGTTGGGCGGTTTGGTTCTATCTCTACAAGTCTCTGCTCCCGATGCGGCTGAGCGCGATGTACCCGCGGTGGGAGATTGACCCCGGCGCTCCGCTGGCGTATTTGCCGGGGCTGGGTCTCGTGCTGGTTGGCTGGGTGCTTTGGCGGTATCGAAAGAGCTGGGGGCGCCATGCGATTCTTGGGCTGGGCTATTTTGTGGTGATGTTTTCTCCCACGCTCGGCTTCTTCAAAATGGCGTATTGGTGCTACTCGCTGGTGGCCGACCACTGGGTGTATTTCGCCGTGCCCGGCGTTGCGGCCTCGGTGGCCGCCGGTCTCGCTTGCCTGGCCGGAGCCAACCCCGCCGCCATAGAGACCCGCCGCCTGCGGCCCTGGTTTGCGGCGGCTGTGGCCGTCGTTCTGGTTGGGCTTCTGGCGCTGGCCAGCAACCGCCGGGCGCGCCTCTACGCCGATTCCACAGTCTTATGGCGTGAGACGGTCAGGCAGAATCCCAGCGCCTGGATTGCGTGGTACAACTGGGGCACCGCTTTGGCCAAGCACAACATGATCACCGAGGCGGAGGGCAAGTTTGCCGAGACAGTTCGGCAGAAGCCGGATTACGCGCTGGGGCACTGCAGCCTGGGCGGGATGTTGTTGGTGCAAGGCAAGACCGAAGCGGCCCTGCGGGAGTTGCTGGCGGCGCTGAAGCTGGATCCCAACCTGCCGGACGCCCAGCGCAACCTGGCTGCGCTTTACGCTGCCACCGGGAAGACGGACGAGGCGCTGTTCCATTTTCAGGAATCCTTAAGGCTCGATCCGTTCCATCCCGCGTCGCACTATTGCTACGGAAACCTGCTGGTCAAACTGGGCCGGCCCGAGGAAGCGGAGCAACGCTTCGCAAGGGCGCTTGAACTGCAGCCCGGTTACGCTGAAGCCCACCTGGCGCTCGGGCACCTGCTGGCTGCCAGCGGCAGGAAAGACGAGGCCGCCCGCCACTTCCGGGCCGCTTCGACGGGTGACCTGACCCCGGAGTCCCACTACGGTCTTGGCTACATCTTCGCCAGCCAGGGCAAGATGTCGCAAGCAGAGGCCAGCTTCCGCGCCGCACTCCAGGCGAGGCCTGAGTTTTCCATCGCCCGGTTCGCGCTGGGCAGGGCGTTGGTCGAGCAGGGCAAGCTGGCAGAGGCCAGGGAGTGTTTCCAGGGACTGGCAGAAAGCGACCCTTTGCGCGCGGAGGCCTGCGAGTGCCTGGGCATTGGATTGGCCAGGAGCGGCGACGCCGATGCGGCCATTCGGGAATTCACCAACGCGCTCAAGCTCGACCCAAAGCGCGCCGGAACGCACCGGAGCATCGGCAACGCGCTGGTGATGGCGGGCAGGATCGCAGAGGCGATAGCCAGCTATCGCGAGGCGCTCCGCCTGCAACCCGATTTGCAGGAAGCACTGAACAATCTCGCCTGGGTGCTGGCGACCGGGAAAGAGGCCAAACTCCGCGACGGTGCCGAGGCTGTGCGGCTGGCGGAGCACGCGGCAAGACTCACCGGCGGCAACTACGGGGATGCTCTAGATACTTTATCCGCCGCCTACGCCGAGGCTGGACGGTTTCCAGATGCCATCGCCACAGCCCAACGCGCCCTCGCCGCGACCAACCCCCCTCCCGACACTGTCAGAGTCAAACAGATTCAGGCCCGCCTACGGCTTTATCAGGCCGGAGAAGCCTGGAGGGACTGATTGTCAGCGCGCCGTCAGCCCCCCGATCCTGAGCGCAGGTAAGGCGCGGTGTCCCCACCGCGCCGCCTCGTCGTTATTGCGAGAAACGGCGCGGTGAGGACACCGCACCTACCTCTCGCACCCTTTGGTGAACTGCTACGCCAATTTGCTAAGGGTTGGGGCTCCCCATAAGAATAGACTTAAGTCGCAGAATGGCATGGCAACTGCTTCAGCCCCCACCAAAAAAAGATGAAGAAAGTTGAAAAAACTCTTGCAGCGTGCTCTGAAATCTGCCACGATGGCTGCCAAGATAGTCGGAACTGGATATAAAAGATTTGTATTTTAGCGAACAACTGAACTCACAGAACACAATGAAAAGACACTCCTTTCTTCATAACGTCGGCAAGTTCCTGATTGCACTTTGTGCTGTCTTTGCCATCAGCCAGGCCCAGGCTGCCATGCAGTGGTGGGATCTGAACGGTACCTCCACTGGAGCTGGCGGGCCTAGCCCGAGCGGTGTCTGGGACACAACCACTGCCAATTGGACGCCGGGCGGCAGCAGCACGGGAACAGCCGCCACGACGACTTGGGTTCAAGCGAACACGGCTGTTTTTGCAGCGGGCCAGCCACCCCCGGGAGACGCAACGGGCAGCTATACTGTTACCGTTGCGAATGGCATACAGGTGAGAAACCTTCGCATGTACTCCGGCACCCCAGGTGCGGGCGGTAGTACCATCACCTTCACGGGCGGAAGCATAACGATGATTGGTTCGGTTCTGGGCAACTTCTACATCCACAGTACTGGCCCCCAGTACGTGAACGTTTATTCGGTCCTGAGCAGCGATAACGCCAATGGCCTTAATCTGTCCGGGGTTGGCGGCAGAACTGTTACCATTTACAACCCTGCAAATAGCTTCTTTGGCACTGTGAATATTCGCAGCACTGGCTTGACACTTAAGATGGGCGCGGCTGGAGTTATCCCGACGGCGGTCACCTCGCTTGCGAGCGCGGGTGGCGGAGGGATACTTGACCTTAACGGTTTCAGCACGGCGTTCGACACGGTGATTGGCAGCGTGGTTATCAACAACCTAAATGCCGGCCAAACCTTCACCATCAGAAATCCGGCTGGTGATACTTACTCGGGCGCCGTATCCGGAGCGGGTGATTTGATTAAGAACGGTTCGGGCACGATCACATTTTCGGGCAACAGCTCGGGCTTCAGCGGCACGGTAGATGTGAACGCAGGGACTCTAGGGCTAACGTCTGCGGCAGGTCTTGGCAGCGGCACTATTGACCTTAGTGGTGGTGCTCTCAGCGTGGCAAATTATACTCTGGGCGCCAACACAAAGCTGACCGGCAACGGCACTATCGCCGGCACCGCCATGACGGCAAACGGCACGATGACTCCGGGCTATGCCGGGACCATTGGGTCGTTTAGCGCCGGCACTGTCGCGCTGACCCTCGGCGGGACGCTCAATATGGATATTGATGCCGCTAACGACACGGCTGACAAGATTTCGGCCCTGAGCATTGCGGAAGGCGGCACCCTCAATATTCAGAATATCGCCGGCACATTGGCGTTGAACGACACCTTTGACCTCTTTGACGGAACCCTGTCGTCCACCTTTAGCTTAGTCAATACGCCCGCCCTGAGCGACCCGGACTGGTATTGGGATCTTACCGGCCTTGACGCTGGTGGCGATGGTTCAATCGTGATCGCGTTGGTGCCCGAGCCGTCTACGGCTGTTTGCTTCGGCTTGGGGATTGCCGCCATGCTCATCTTGCGGCGTCGCAAGGTCTGATTCCCCGCGATTATCTTTCTAATCCGGCAAGGGCCGCCAGTGATGGCGGCCCTTGCGCTTTTCGGCCCGGGAGCGCGAAGCCGCTCCTCGCAGTCCCTCTGCCTCCTCCGGTGGTCGTTCACACCCCGGGGCCCGCCGATGGGCGTGTGCATGAAGGAGCGCGGACATTCTTGTCCGCCTTGTCTGGCCCGAAGCCCGCCCGGCGGACAAGAATGTCCGCGCCCCCCCCTCATGCACACGCGCGCCCCGGGAGGCGCAAAAAGTCAAAGAATCTTGTTGACATGCCGGCGGAGTCTGATATAAAAGGCCCAGAATTAAGAGCTCGTGCGGGCAAGAAGTGTGCAGCACGAGCGCAGAAGACTGAAAGCGAAGAGAGAAAACTGGAAACATGACTATGAGAATCAGAAACCTTGTTGCGATTGGAGCAGTCAGCGCGATGGCGTTCACCGCGTCTGCCACCATCACTTATGTAAATGAAACCTTCGAGTCCTATGCCGACACCGCGGCAATGGAGTTGAAATGGTCTCCTGCAGGGCTGGGAGAACTTGTAAACACCAATGGGAATCCGGGCCAATCAGCCTGGCATCCAGGCGGCCAGGTTGATACTTGGATAGGTTCTTCCTTCTCGCTTCTGCCGAACCCCTCCGGGGCTGTCGTTCTGAAGGCAGATATTTATGATCCCGGCGACACTGGCTTGCAGCGAAACACTGTGGGGCTGCGCAACGGGGCGAACCCGCTCTTTGAAATGGGCCATTACAACAGTTCATTTACCCAATATGCGGTCCGGGTGCTTGGCATGTACGGAGCTCCGAATTGGGTCCTCTTCCCCGACGTAACTCGGACGGCGGGATGGCACCGCTATGAGGCGACATTCACCGCCACAAGTGTTACGATCACCCTGGACATTGATCTTGATGGCATCGTTGACAGCACTTTGAACTATGCTGGCTCGCCTTCCGCAAATCCTTTCGTTGATCTTAGGTTTGGCGGGCCATCTAACCTGGCGTCAGGTGGCGCGGCTTGCTTTGACAACATTGTGCTTTCGCAGATTCCGGAGCCGTCGGTCGCGATGCTTGGGCTGCTGGGCGGGCTGGGCTTGCTGGGCTGGATTAACCGGCGCCGGACAGTCTAGTACGACCAAGTTCTTCTGACTTACCAAGGGCCGCCAGCAATGGCGGCCCTTGTGCTTTTCGGGCGGGGAGAGCGAGCATCCCTGCGAGCCCAGACTTCCTTA
>CAZHEW010000172.1:0-7132 GCA_964531815.1 uncultured Verrucomicrobiota bacterium | reverse complement strand
GGCAACATGGGATTGGGCAAGCCGGCGTTCGGATACGCGCTGACGCAGATGTCCGCAATCCCCGCCAGCTCCTCGATGAACGGCCGCATCTCCTTGGGACCCAGCGCGCAGTTGATGCCGATGCTCAGCAGCTTGTTGTGGGAGATCGAATTCCAATACGCCTCCACCGTCTGACCCGACAGGGTACGCCCGCTCAGGTCGGTGATCGTGAAGGAGACCATCACGGGCACGCGGCGACCGGTGTCCTCGAAGTATTGGTCAATTGCAAAGAGCGCGGCCTTGGAGTTCAGCGAATCGAAGACCGTCTCCAGCAGCAGGATGTCCACGCCGCCGTCGAGCAAGCCGCGCACCTGCTCCCGGTAGGCCTCGACCAATTGATCAAAGGTGATGGCGCGGAACGCCGGGTTGTGGACATCGGGAGAGAGGGATGCGGTCTTGCTGGTCGGCCCGAGGGCGCCGGCGACGAAACACACGCGACTCGGATGCGCGGCCATGACGGCGTCCGCCGCAGCCCGCGCGACGCGCGCCCCCGCCACGTTCAATTCGTAGGCCAGCTTCTCCAGCCGATAATCCGCCAGCGAGATGGAGGTGGAGTTGAACGTGTTGGCCTCAATGATGTCCGCCCCGGCTTCGAGGTATTGGCGATGAATGGCCTGGATGATCTGCGGCTGGGTGAGGTTGAGCAGATCGTTGTTCCCCTTCAAATCCTGTGGCGAATCCTTGAATCGCTCCCCGCGAAAGGCGGCCTCGTCCAGCTTGTGAGTCTGGATCATCGTGCCCATCGCCCCGTCCAGAAACACAATGCGCTCCCGCAGCAGCCGCTCCAGCTCCTGCGATCGCTTCACTCTGACATTCACATCTGCCATTGTCTTATTCCACAATTCGGCTGGCCACCCAAAAGGCCGGACCGGAGCAACCTAACGACTACCGCACCCCCTGGCAACCCTCAAATCAACGTATCTTGATATATAGATATATCTACCTAAACACACCTGCCGAATCAGATTGGGGGCAGTAACCGGCGGCAGACCCTTTTCCGGTTGGGCATCCCCCCGGGGGAGGTTTACAAAGCCACTGGCAGGCATCGGGGATGCCGGCGGATGGCCGGCGCCAGCCTGGCGCAGCCCGCTGCACAACCGCCGATGTATTCTTCGATGTTCCCGGGTGGTGCGGCTTTCATACTTTAACGCCCGCAAAGCGGTCACCCATCAGGGATCCGATAGAACACGCTTCACGCACAAAGCTGCTGCTTTCCTCCACTGTTCCCCTGCCGGCGAGTCTGCTGCCGCCGTCCCGCCGGCTTGCTACCTCCGTCCTATCTCCGTTCTACCTCCGTCCTACCTCGGTAATACCTCCGCCTAACGAACGGAGGTGGACCCGAGGTAGAACGGAGGTAGAACGGAGGTAGAACGGAGGTAGGATGGGGGTAGGATGGGGGCGGCCGCCATTGGGCGGGGTCGGAAAGGGTGATGGCTTTGGGGGCTGTGCATCCAGCGGCTGGTAAGAAGGGCGCCGTTGGCGTCCAGAACACGAGAACTCCGCCGTCTGTGATGCCCCCCCACTGAGCGGTCAAGGTTCGGCGTCTGCCTGCTCCAGGACGGCGAGTATTTTGCTGAAGGAGTCGCGCAGTTCTCCGTAATCCTGAACATCCACAGTGAACCTGCCGTCGCGATTGGGCCGAGAAACAACGTGGCCGTCGGAGAAGAGAATACTGGCTGAGCGCTTCTGGTGGTGGGTGCGGGGCTTGACGCTGAAGGCAGCCAGGTCATCCGGACAGAGGAAGAGGGTGTCAATGGCCAGGGCGCGGACGGGGAGCCCCTTGCGGTTGGCGCCGAGGCTGTCGAGCTTGAGGTGTTTTGAGGAGGGCGCAACACCCGCGGGGTCGAATAGCTGGGTGTTGCCACCATGCCGGTAGTAGTAGCTGCACTGGGCCTGGTAGGTGCCGACTTTGGCGAGTTCGGCCTCGGCGTCGAGGGGTTGGTCGCTGGCGGGGCAGAACAGGACCTTGGGCTGCGTGGCGAGGTAGGGCTGGAGGAGGAGGCCGAGGGCCACCGGGGCGCCGCCGCGCAGGGAGAGCAGGCTGGTGGGAGCGCCGGTGGAGGGGTAGAGGTCGGCGGGGCTGGTGAACGGCGGGGCTTTGGGGCCGAAGGGAATCTTGCCGTCGAAATCGGGGGCGTAGTTGTGTATGGCGATGCCGATCTGGCGCAGGTTTGAAACGCAGGCCGCTCGCTTGCCCTTTTCCCGGGCAGATGCCAGCGCGGGAAGCAGCAACGCGGCGAGGATGGCGATAATGGCGATGACGACCAGCAGCTCGATGAGCGTAAAGGCGCGAGTGGATGAAGGCGCGGAGTTCATGCGGTTCTCTCAGGGCAGGCGCCGCGCGCAGTAGAACCGGCGGCAGGTGCCTGCGGCCGGGTTGGTGAAAAAGGTGGTCCCGGTGGTGTTGGTGAGGGTTCCCAGGCTGGTCCATTCGGACAGGGGGAGGGTGAGGTTGGTGGCGGATAGGATTTCGAGCCGGAGGTCAGGCTCGCTTTGGAGGGTGAACTGGACTTGGTTGTTGGTCCGGACGGGGTTGAGGAGAACGGGCTCGAGGGTTGAGGAGAGGCGGACGTTGTCGAGATCCCAGTAGCCGCCCTGGAGGTTGGTGTCCACCGTCGAGAGCATCTGGATGCCGAGGTGTTGTCCGGCCCAGGCGTCGGTGGGCCGCACGGTGGGGACGGTGACCTCGCAGTCCACGAAATGGGTGTTGTTGCTGAAGACGGAAAGGGTGTTGGTGATGGAGACGGCGGCGACGGCGACTTTGTTGCTGTTGGCGTCGCGATAGTAGAGGCTGAGCTCGAGCGTGGCCCCCTGCTGCATGCCGCCGCCGGTTCCAATCACACCCAGAGTGAGCTGGTAGGATTTGCCGGGTTCGAACGTGGCGTTGAAGGCATGAGTGGGGGCCGGGCTTTTCCAGTCTGTCGAGTCGTAGTCCTGGAAGAGGGCGACTTCGGGGACAACGAACAGCCAGATGGCCTGGTTGCCGTCGCAGTTGTCAATATGATCGGGGCTGGTGATGCCCGTGTTCTTGAAAAGGCCGACAAGCTGGCTCCACAGGAAGCCGCCGCCTTCGGCATACCAATCGGGTTTGTCTGCCTTCTGCCAGGAGTCTATGTTGAGGCTGACAAAGGTGGTGGCGGGGGACTCGAAGGAGGCGTTAGGAACAGGGATGGGACCGGCGGAGGTCAGGGGCTCCAGCAAGGCGAAGGCGATGCCGGCGGCGATGGCACGAGTCGGCTTGAACATGGGACGGAACCTGGCCGGGGGCTGGGCGCTCCGGCGCTCGCCATCAGGCTGCACCCCGGGAGCGCATTTGCCTGAAGAGGGCGGTGCTGAGCCCTAGAGCCGCGAGGGTGAGGGAACCCGGTTCGGGCACGGCGGCAACCAGGCGGACGTTGTCCATATCCCAATAGCCGGAGCCATCGCCGAGGACGGATGCAATCGAGATGCCGATGTTCTTGTAGGCCCAGGCGTCTCCGGCCTGGACGGTGGGAACGATGACGGAGTAGTCAACGAGTGCAAACGGCCCTGCGGGATTGAAGATGGCCGTGTCAAAGGTGATGGTGGTGGGTGTGCCGATTGTGATCCGGCTTGCACCGTCCCGGTAGTAGAGGCTCAGTTCGAGGCTTGAGTAATCCTCCACCATGCCTTTGCCAAAGACGCCAAGGGTCAATTGATAGGACAAGCCGACCTGGTAGGTGGCGTTCAGCCCGGTCTGCGCGCCGCTCCAGTCGGTGGTCTGGTCGTCCTGAAACAGGCCGGCGCCGGGCATGGACAGCACGTAGGCTGCCTGCGTGCCCAGGAGGTTGCTGTACGGATTCGGGGTGTTCGGCGGGATGCCGACGAAGGCTCCGGCTGACTGGATCCAGTAGAATTCTCCGCCTTCCGGGTAGCCTGGGTTCTCAGGCTTTTGCCAGGAGTCAAGGTAGACGTTCACGCCAAACGGGTAGCCCGCACCCGATTGCGATTCGAAGGAGAAGTTTGGAACGGTGATTGGTTGAGCCTGCAGCGGGAGAGTCGCTGCCGCCAGGGAGAGCGCCGCGAGGGTGGTGCGGACGTCTTCAGGTCTGCGGTTGAACAGGTGCGCGACAGCGCACATGATGCCGCGCAGTGTCAGATTTGTCATTGCGCGATTATGAGTAGCCCATTGAATTGAGCCAGTCAAGTCGAGCGCGGAATCCCGGTCCCATTGAAGACGACGGCAAACCAATCCAGTGTTGGATGCGCTGACGCGGGAGCGGTGCCACCCCGGACCTGGTTTGCCGGCGCTTTCTCCAACTCCGGGCTTGAGTTGCCTGAAAAGGGGGCGCAGAACTCTGGGGATGGCTATGCTTGAACGATGGTTTCGCCTATCGGAGAACCAGACCAGTGCGCGGACAGAATTGCTCGCGGGGCTGACGACCTTTCTGACGATGGCCTACATCATCTTCGTCCAACCGGCTGTGTTGTCGGGCGCGATGTTCGGCAAACCCACGGGCATGGATTTTGGCGCGGTAACGGCGGCGACCTGCCTGTCGGCAGCGCTGGCCACGGCCATCATGGCGCTGTATGCGCGCTATCCTATCGCGCAGGCGCCCGGGATGGGGGAGAATTTCTTCTTCGTGTTCTCGGCCATTCCGGCTGCGGCGGCAGCCGGTTTTGGCAATGCGTGGGAAGTAGCGCTGGGAGTCGTATTCATTTCGGGGGTGCTGTTCCTGATCCTGTCGCTGGTGGGTCTGCGCGAGCTGATCTTCAACGCCGTCAGCCCCAGCCTGAAGAACGGCATCGCCGCGGGCATTGGATTGTTCATCGCCTTCATCGGCCTGCAGAATGCCGGGCTGATTCTCAAGGACCCCGGCACGGCGGTGAGAATGAACGCGCATTTTGCCTCGCCCGATTTGCTGGTGTTTTTTGCCGGGCTGTTGCTGACGGCGGTGCTGCACGCGCGCAGAGTGCGCGGTTCGATCCTGTGGGGCATCGTGGGCGCGACGGCGTTGGCCGTGGTGCTCAAAATGGCCCTGCCGCACCTGTCCCGCGCGATTGCGGCTTCGTCGGAAGTGACCGGCTCAATGCTGATGCAGCGCTTTGAATTTGCAGAAGGCATCGTGGCGTCCCCGCCGTCGCTGGCACCGACGTTTTTCAAGTTGGATTTGGCCCACGCGCTGACGCCGAAGATGCTGCCGTTCATTTTCGTATTCCTGTTCATGCTGGTGTTTGACGCGATCGGCACGCTGATCGGCGTATGCGAGCAGGCTGGCTTCATCAAAGACAACAAGCTGCCCCGCGCCAAACAGGCGATGCTGTCCGATGCGGTCGGCACGGTGGCGGGCGCGGCGCTGGGCACGAGCACGGTGACGAGTTTTGTCGAGAGCGCCGCGGGCGTCGAGCAGGGCGGGCGGACGGGGCTGACGGGGCTGGTGGTCGCGGGGCTGTTTTTGCTGGCGCTGTTTTTCAGCCCGGTAATTGCGATGGTGGGCAGCTACCCGCCCATTACCGCGCCGGCACTGGTGATCGTTGGCGCCATGATGATTCAGAACGTGACGAAGGTGGACTGGAAGGATTACAGCGAGTCCGTGCCTGCCTTTCTGACCCTGATCGGGATTCCGTTGTCCTATTCGATTGCCGACGGCCTCGCGCTGGGCTTTATCAGCTACCCAATCATCAAGCTGTTCAGCGGCAAAGGCCGGCAGATCGGCTGGCTGACCTACGGGCTGGCGTTGGTGCTGGTGGCGTATTTCACCTTTGTCCGCAGCGGGATGTAGCCACCAACGCAAGACTCTGGTTCTCCGCTGGCTTGAAGCCGCGCCTCCCGAGCGGCGCGCACTTAAGAAGACAGCCCGCTCACCCTGAGGGCTTGCTCGTAATCCTCCGGACGGTCAATGTCCAGGTCCAGGCCGGGATCATCGAGTTCGCAGCAGGCGATGTGTTGGGACCCGGCGGCAAGGAAGTCCTTCAGCGTCGCCGCTGTTGTGCCCACCACCTGCCGGAAGGCAGCTTTGGGCAGCAGGACAGGATGACGTCCGTGGCCGCGCCGCGCGGGTTGGCAGACGCTGGCGGGGTGCGCGGCGCTGAAATCCAACAGTTGGCGCAGCGTCTGGGGCCGCACCTGCGGCTGATCGCCGAGCACGATCGCCCAATGGGTGAGAGCCGCCCGCCATCCCGGCCATTGCGCCGCGCTTTGAATCGAGCTGAACATGCCGCGCTCAGGCGCCGGGTTGTGGATTCGGTCTTCGGCCGGGAAGCCTTGCCTGTCCAGTTCCGCCTCAAGGGCTAGATCACCTGCGGCACAAACAACGGAAATCTGTGTGGCCCCGAGGGCTTGCCATTGGCAGATCAAATGACCCAGCACAGACGTTTCGCCCCACGGCAGGAGCAGTTTGGGCTTGCCCATGCGCGCGGAGCGCCCAGCGGCCAGAATAACGACTCCGAGGGCCAGCGCTTCCTGGGCCGGAAGGTGCTTCATAGTGCCCGCGTGCCGCCGCTTGTGCCCGGAGCGGAAGTTGGGCGGTCGGTTCTGGCGTTGCCTGGCCGGGCACGCAAGTCAGCGGCCTGCCTTTCCCTGCTCCAGGTTCTCCAGGGCCCTCAAAGCGCGCTTCTCCAGCGAGGCGGGCAACCGGGGCCAGACCGAATTCGTCAGTCGCTGGTACACACTGGCCACCTGGGACCACGCCTGCATGGCCTCGGCGAGGTTGAAGGCCTCGATGCCAGCTTCCTTGGTCCAGAACGGATCGCGTTGTTCGTCTTCTCGTAGGATGGTTTCGTAAACCACGTCCAGACAGTTACTGAGCGCCGGCTTGAGCAGGGCGGTCCGCTCCTCGCCGTCTTTTTGTTCGGCCCATTTGCCAAGCACAATGGCCTGGCCGACTTTGGCCTGGCTGCGGGCTCGCACGTCGGCTTGCTGTGAATCAATGACCCGCTGGTAGGCGTTCAGCGCATTGGTCAGGGAGTCGTATTGCTGCCGGGCCAGCGCCCACTGCAGGTAACAGTTGGCCCGCTCAATCCACGCCCGGACCGCCAGCCGGTTGGTCGGATATTCGTCGCAAATCCGGCCGAAGGCTCGCGTGGCTTCCTCGCAATTGGCCAGCCGATTCGTTTCCGACGGGGCCACGGTTCG
>CAZHEW010000171.1:0-7150 GCA_964531815.1 uncultured Verrucomicrobiota bacterium | reverse complement strand
TATGTCTGGAACATCAGCCGCCGGGTGGATTGCGACATCGTGGGCACCGTGCCGTGGTATCCGGAGATGCGCAACCACCACGTGGCCCGGGGGCGTTTCTTCACCGATGCGGACATGGCCGCCAGCGCCAGCGTCTGCGTGCTCGGGGCGGACGCGGCCCAGGCCCTGTTTCCGTTCGATGCGCCGCTCGGCCGGGACGTGCGCGTCGGCGGTGATTACTACCGCATCATCGGCGTGATGGAGGCGCGCGGCAAAGGCCTCAAGACCAGCCCAACCGAAGCCGGCGCCAAGGCCACGGCGCACGAGATGTTCATCCCCCTGGAGACAGCCAAGACCCGGTACGGCGAGGTCTTGATCAAAATGCGCAGCGGCAGCTTCGAGGCCGAGCGGGTGCAGTTGCATGAAGTCACCGTCAAGGTAGCCAGCCGCGATCAGGTCCTCCCGGTCGCGGAGGCCGTCAAGGCCGTGCTCAAGCACCATCACAAGAAGAAAGACTACGAGGTGGTGGTGCCCCTGGAACTGCTCAAGCGCGCTGAGCGCACCAAGCAAATCTTCAACATCGTTCTGGGGTCAATCGCCGCCATCTCCCTGCTCGTCGGCGGCATTGGCATTATGAATATCATGCTGGCGACGGTCACCGAGCGCACCCGCGAAATCGGCATCCGCCGCGCCCTCGGCGCCAAGCGGCGCGACATCATCACCCAGTTCCTGGTCGAAGCCGTCATGCTGTCCGGCGCGGGCGGCCTCTTCGGCGTCGCCCTCGGGATCACCATCCCTTTGCTGGTGACCTGGTTCGCGGCGATGAAAACGATTATCACCTTCTGGTCGCCGCTGCTCGCCTTCTCCATTTCCGCCCTGGTCGGCGTGGTCTTCGGCCTTTACCCTGCTCTCCGGGCGGCCAACATGGACCCCGTGGAAGCGCTTCGGCACGAGTAGCATCCACGCCTTGGGCCCTAACCGCCAGGCATGGCCAGCCGCGACTGGAATCCGCGTTCCGGCGCCGGAACACCTCAGCCCACGCTCATTCCGAGCAGGAATTCGATATTGCTCCCCGTCTTCTTAAGTTTGCCCAGCACTAGTTCCATCGCCTCGACCGGCGGCACCCCGGTGAGTGCCCGGCGAAGGATGACCACCTTGTTGTATTCGTCCGGGTGGTAGAGCAATTCCTCCTTGCGCGTGCCGGAACGCTCGATGTTGATGGAGGGGAAAATGCGGCGGTCCACCAGCGCCCGGTCCAGGCAAATCTCCATGTTGCCCGTGCCTTTGAACTCTTCAAAAATAACCTCGTCCATCCGGGACCCAGTATCTACCAGCGCCGTCGCAATAATCGTCAGCGACCCGCCCTCTTCAATATTGCGCGCCGCGCCGAAAAACCGCTTGGGCTTGTGCAACGCGTTGGCATCCACGCCGCCGGATAAGATCTTGCCCGAGTGCGGTTGCACGGTATTGTAGGCTCGCGCCAGGCGCGTAATCGAGTCAAGCAGGATAACAACGTCACGCTTGTGCTCGATCATCCGCCTCGCTTTCTCGATCACCATCTCCGCCACCTGCACGTGCCGCTCCGGCGGCTCGTCGAAGGTCGAGCTGATCACCTCCGCGCCGCGGCACGTACGTTCCATGTCCGTTACCTCCTCGGGCCGTTCGTCAATCAGTAGAATGAACAGGTAGGTCTCGGGATTGTTCTTCAAAATGGCGTTGGCCACCTTCTGCATCAGCACCGTCTTGCCTGTGCGCGGCGGGGCCACAATCAGCCCGCGGCTTCCCTTGCCGATCGGACACACCAGGTCCAGCACCCGCGTGGAAAGCTCGTCGGGCGTGGTTTCCAGAATGAACCGCCTGTTCGGAAAAAGCGGCGTCAGGTTGTCGAACAGGGTCTTGTCTTTCGCCTTGTCCGGCTCTTCCTGGTCCACGGCCTCGACCTTCAGCAGCGCGAAGAACTTCTCCTTCTCCTTGGGCGGACGGATTTGGCCCGCCACCAGATTCCCGGTCTGCAGGTCGAAGCGCCGAATCTGCGACGGCGACACATAGATGTCTTCCGGGCAGGGCAGATAATTGAAGCTTTGCGAGCGCAGGAAGCCGAAGCCCTCGGCCAGCACCTCCAGCACCCCCTCCGAAAACAGGACCCCGGCCCGCTCGGCGTTCTTCTGCAGGATGTGGAAAATAACCTCGTGCTTGCGCATCGTACCAAAATTCTCCACGCCAAGGTCCCGCGCCATCTGATTCAGATCTGGCATGGACATCGCCTGCAGTTTGGCAATGTTGATCGAAGCTGTTGCGCCCTGCCCCTTTTCCCCCTCCGGAGCAGGTTTCGTCCGCCGCGGTTTCTCTTCAGCCGGCTCCGCCGGGATCGGCGGCGGCGCCAATGCGTCCGCGGGCGCTTCAGTCACTGCGGTCGCCGAGACACTCGGCTCGGCGCCGTCGCCGTTCATTGTTGCAACGGCGTTCTCTTTGGCCGATTTGGTCTTGGCCTTTTTTCTTGGTCTTGGCATAGGTCAGTACGTTTAGGCTATAAATTGTGTTTTCGGGTGAGACCACTATGTGGCTGGTCTGTCAGCCCAGCTCCTGACCGGGCGGCTAACGGTTCGGTTAATTCAACTTGGAATGGCTGCCAACCAGGAGTGTTGAGCCAATGTTGCAGTTGTCCCCCGCCATAGCAAGGGAAATCTTGCGCCAAATCCGGGATCACACTCGCGCACCTTCCCCTGCGTGTCAAGGCCCTCCTGCGCCGCGCGCAGGCGTGATACGCCGGGGCCGGGGCGTCCTGCAGCGCTTGGTGCCATCATCAATAGGGCAGCGGGAACCGCGCGGTCAGCTCGCGCACCCGCTGGCGCACCTTCTGGATAGTTTCCGCGTTCTTGAGGTCCAGCAACACCTCGCTGATCATGTCGGCAATCGCCGCCATCTCGGCTTCCGCCATGCCGCGCGTCGTTACCGCCGGCGTGCCCAGCCGGATGCCGCTCGCCTGGAAAGGGGATCGCGTCTCGAACGGAATCGTGTTCTTGTTCACCGTGATGCCCGCCAGGTCCAGAGCCGTCTGGCAATCCTTGCCCGTCACCCCCCGCGCCCCCACATCCACCAGCATCAAGTGATTGTCCGTGCCCCCGCTCACCAGCCGGAAGCCGTTCTGTTTCATCCCTGCGGCCAGCGTCGCCGCGTTCTTCACGATTTGCGCCTGATACGCCTTGAACGCCGGCTGCATCGCTTCCTGCAAGCACACCGCTTTGGCGGCGATTACGTGCATCAACGGCCCGCCCTGGATGCCGGGGAACGTCTGCGAATCAATCGCCTTCGCATCCTTCTCCTTGCACAATACCAGCCCCCCGCGCGGCCCGCGCAGTGTCTTGTGAGTCGTCGTCGTCACGAAATCCGCGTGCGGCACGGGGCTCGGGTGAAGGCCGGCAGCCACCAGTCCGGCGATGTGCGCGATGTCCGCCAGCAGGTACGCCCCGACCTCGCGCGCAATCTGCCCCAGCCGCTCAAACTCGATGGTCCGCGGGTAGGCGCTGGCCCCAACCGTGATCATCTTCGGCTTGTGCTCCCGCGCCATCTGGGCCAGTTGGTCATAATCAATGCGCTCGTCATCCTTCCGCACCCCGTAATGAACAATTTCGAAGAACCTGCCCGAGAAATTCACCTTGTTGCCGTGCGTCAGATGACCGCCGTGCGACAGGTCCATGGTTAGCATCTTGTCCCCCGGCTTGAGGAATGCAAAATACACCGACATGTTGGCCTGGCTTCCCGAGTGCGGCTGCACGTTGGCATGCTCGGCCCCAAACAGCTTCTTGGCCCGATCAATCGCCAGTTGTTCGATCACGTCCACATTTTCGCAGCCGCCATACCACCGCTTCTTTGGATAGCCCTCGGCGTACTTGTTGGTCAGCACCGACCCCTGCGCCTCCATCACGGCGGGGCTGGTGAAATTCTCGCTCGCAATCAACTCGATGTTCTCCTGCTGGCGCCGAACCTCCTGTTCGATCACCGCCGCAACCTCCGGGTCGACTGTTCGCAGCCTGTAGTCAGTGGGTATAATCCGTCTTTCCATAATGGTAGTTCTTTGCTTATGTCTCTCGGACTCCGCTCCGCGGGCAACTGTCGCCCCGAGTCCAATGAAACTCAGCAACGACGTAATCCCCTGTTTGATTTGATCGCGGCAATTGACATACACCGCATACGATCCCCCAATTGGATCGCTTATGTCTTTCTCGCAAGTATCCGGTCTCTTCTCGAACTCGCGCAGCAGGAATGTCTTCTCCGCCGCCTGGGGATACAGTGCTGTCACCATATCAATATGGCTGTGCGTCATGCAGAAGATGTAATCCGCTTGCCTGACAAGTTCCGCCGTCAGCAGCTGGCTGCGCAGTCCTGAAATGTCTATGCCCATTTCCTTTAGGGCCCCGACCGCGTGCGGGGTTGGGGGCAGCCCGTCTACCGCCCCGAGACCAGCCGACAACGCCACGTAATCTTCCCGCCCCTCCACAATCTGCCTGAAGATGCCTTCCGCCATCGGGCTCCGGCACACGTTCCCGGTGCAAACAAACAGAATCGTCTTCATTCAGCTATGCGTTGGGGGACTCAACTTGGTTCGGCGCACTTGACTCGTCAACCGCAAAATCAAGATCTCGTCGAACGGACCAACGCCAACCCCCGCAACAAATCCAGCGCCCGCGCCAGCGCCGGGTCCTGGACGAGCGGTTTCTCCGGTTCACGCTCTCTGAGCGCTGCCAGGCTCGCCTCGCTTATGCCCTCGCGCCGCTCGCGCACCAGCTCCGCCTCGTTCAGACGCGGACGCCGCGCCGCCCGATTTGTCTCCCAGCCCGCGGTCGCTCCCTCCGCGCCGCCATTGGCCAGCAGGCTCGTCTTCTCGGGCGCCTTGAAAGCATCCGCAAAATACACCCGCTCCTCCGCCGGGTTGACCTCCACCGCAATGTCCGGCGTGAGCCCCTCCTCTGGGATCGCCGAACCATCGGCCAACTGGATCGCCGCCGCTGCAATCCGCAACCGGTCCCCACTCTTCAGTGGGAATTCCCGCGTCACCATAGCCCTGCCCGCCGTGCGCCCCCCAAGAACCAGGCCCACCCCTGTCTCTCGCAACACCGCCGCCAGTGCCTCCGCCGCGCCCACCGTTTGCCGATTCACCAGCACTGCAACGGGCACGCCAATCGCATCGCTCTTTGCCTTCGACCGCACAGTTCCGCTGCCCCAATTCAACAGTGCGTGCTCCTTCTTAACGAACAAATCCGCCGCCGCCGCTGCCGCCGCGTAATCATCACCACCCGCATAGCGCAAATCCAGCACGAACCCCTTTACGCTGTTAGTGGTTCCTGGCTGGCTCCACGCCTTGCCAATCGCCTCCGGCAGCCTCTCCCCAACGCGCGCGACACGCACGTAAAGAATATCCCCGTGGAATACATTCGTTTTGCTCACCAGTGGCCCCTCCGAAGCCGCCTTGGCTGCCGCGCCGTTCGTCACGAGCGACACTCGGGGGCTGAGCTCCGCCAACAACCCCCGCACGGCGGCCTCGTTCAATCGTGGTTCGTCCATCCGTGTCAAGTGCGAGCTGATCAGGTCATACACTTCTTTGAAATCCGGCCCACCGGAATCCGCTGCCCTGGTTTCCGCAAGCAGCAGACCTGCCTGCCCGCCGCACAACATCAGCCAGGCCGCAAAGAGACAACTGGTCCCATTTCGTATCATGTGCGGCCATACTGCTCGCTTTTGGACCCAAAGTAAAGCCAACGATGGTCTTCTTTGCAGGTGCGGGCGCGTCAAGGGGCCGTTCTCTCGGAACGCCTGCCCCCGCAGCACACAGCCACCAAGAGCTTAATACAGTTCCACAGGCATCCCATGGGGCGCATCTTGACACTGCCCCCATAATGGGGAGGTGAAAGGTTCCTCATGCGGTAGCACCGATAACCCTTAACCAAAGGAAACGGATGAACAAAGAACAGAGGCGGCCTCAGTCTCTGCGGGAGATAGAGATGGAAGTTGAGGCCGAAGGGCGGGAATGGACAGGCCAGCGACTCCAACAACGACTGCAAGCAGAAGCCGACCGCCAGGGCGGAGTTTTCCCCCCTCAACGGCCAGCCAGTGGTGCATCGGCGCAACCGCCCGATGCAGTTGCGCACCGTCGCCGGGGTGGTAGAACTGAAAGTGGTCTACGGTCAGGATCCCGGGGACAGGCACTGGGGCTGTCCGGTGCGGGAACTTTGGGGATTGACCTCGCACCAGCAACTGAGTCTGGCCCTGAAGGACAAGCTGGCTTTCACCCTCACGGCCACGGCGTCCGATGAGGAAGCGGCGGCGCTGGCACAGAAGTGGGAATTGCCGGTCACCGACTCAGCGTTGCACTCCCTGACGCAGCGGATGGGTTCCCGTGCCGAAGCCCAAAGCCAGGAATTACGGAAAGGCCCTCTGGTCGAACGCGAACCTCAACGCGCGCCGACCAAGCTGGCCGTGCTGATGTTGGACGGGTGGCAGGTATGCCAGCGTGGGCCGGGTTGGGGGAAGAACAAGACCCAGCAAAACCGCGTGGAAGGGCACGAATGGAAGACGGGCGTGTATTATCGGCACGAACAATCCGCCCACACTGCGGGCGGACGAGGAGGGATTGACGATAAGGTAGTAATCGGCTGGCAAGGTGAGCCAGTGGAGTTTGCCCGACGACTGCACTGGGAAGCGCAACGCGCAGGATTGGGGCGCGCCCAGGCCAAACTCGTGGTGGGCGACGGAGCCCCTTGGATCTGGAACGTGGTGGAGGATCGCTGGCCAGGAGCGCAGGAACTGCTGGACTTCTATCATGCCAGCGAACACCTGTGGGAGGTGGGGCGGGCCCTGCATGGAAACCAAGCGGTGGCCACGGCTCAGTGGGTGGAACCTCGCCACCACCAACTACGGCACGGACGCGAGAACCAAGTACTGGCCGAGCTGGCCGGATTGAAAGTGCCGCCCGGCGAAGCGGGCAAGGTGGTCTTACGCGAACAGAACTACTTTGCTTCCCATGCCCGGAGGATGAACGACCGCACCCTCCACCGCCGTGGTGGGCCAATCGGCTCCGGTGCGGTAGAGTCGGCGTGCCGCCAAAAGCAATGCCGCTTCAAACGCCCCGGGCAGTTTTGGACCTCCAAAGGCATGCGCCACCTCAGCTCACTTA
>CAZHEW010000170.1:0-7198 GCA_964531815.1 uncultured Verrucomicrobiota bacterium | reverse complement strand
GTAGAAGAATCGCTCGCCTCCGCAGACTCGGCCTTATGTAAGCGCCATTCCCCCTATCGGGCTAGAGTTTGAACTGCGGTATCTTGATCAGCTCGCCGCCCTTCAGGGCCGACTGGTGGGCGACGATGCCGCCGACGGTCATGTTCAGGGCCTGCGCAATGTCCACCAGCGGCTTGCGGTTCTGGAGGATGGCCGTGACGAACTCGTTCATGAGGTAGCCATGCGAGCCGCCGTGGCCGCCGGCGGCGACCCCGGGAGGCAGCGGCGGACGTTTGAGATCGGGCAGGTTCTTCTCCAGCCCTTCGTACTTGCCGTAGTAGGAACCCTTTTGCCCGCGGATCCGGCCCATCTCGCCGCCCACGCCGGGCGAATCCCAACTGACGCCCATTCGCGACATTCCCCCTTCGCTGGTGCGGAACAAGGCGATTTCGGTGCCGAATGGATTCTTATAAGCATTGTTGCCTGGCTGCAAATGCTCGATCACACTCGGCATGCCCATGCAGCACACTTCGGTGAAGCTTCCACCGGTCACGCCGACATAGTAGGCGTTGGAGTGTGTCGGGTACCATTGTGGCGGCAGGCCGATGCGCCAGCCTTTATACGAGTCAATGGGCGTGTCCATGTAGTGGAAATACTCGCCCTCGGAATACAGGAGCTTGCCCAGCCCGCCGGCCCCGTAGATCTGCCGCATGCCGTAGAGGTCTTCGTGGAAGCAGGATGTCTCGAACATCATGTACTTGAGGCCGCTGGCCTTGACGGCGTCGAACAGCTTGTAGGCTTCCTCAACCGAGCCGAACACCGCCGGGACGGCTGAGGCGACGTGTTTGCCGTGTTTGAGCACTTCGATGCAGTGCCGCGCGTGGCTGGGAGCGTCGGTGGCCACAAACACCGCCTCAATGTGGTCATCCTTAACCAGCTCTTCGAGCGAGGGATACGTCTTGGCGCAACGGGCGGCCTTGGCCAGCCCGGCGCACCGGTCGGGAATCAGATCGCTGACCGCCACCACTTCGACGTTCGGGTGATTCTGAAAGCCGAAGGCGGCCCCGAACTGGCAAACGCCGTAGCCGACCAGCCCGACGCGAATCTTCCGATCGGAAACCGGTTTCCAGTCTTTGGAGGCATCCGGAGCGGTGGGCGCTTTCTCAAATCCTTGAATTACCTTCTCCTGCGCGGGGGCGGTTGACGTGATTGCCAGGCCGGCCGAGCTGAGCCCGAGCGCCTGCAGGAATGATCGGCGCGTGACAGAACCGAGGGGGGAGGTTGTCTCTGGTGTCGCGGGCGATGCCGAGCCGGGCTGATTATTGTGTTGCATGATGCTCAGCATGTATCTTGCCCAATCCGCGTCAAGCCCGAATCCGCGGAATGTGGGCGCGGCGGATTCGCAGGCCGTCGCCGGGCCGAAGCTCAGCGCCGTTGGGGCTGTGCGGGGGCCGGCTGCTTCCCGCCCGCGGTCCAACCCGCGCCCACCGTCCGGCCGCTCGCGTCTCGCGCGGTGACACTCGACCTGGCGGGCTGCAAGGTGCTGGTCGTGCGGCCGGCGGCGTCGCGGAAAATGACGCCGCTGCCGGATTTTGAAGCGGTTCGCTGGATGCGCCCGGCGGCGTCACGATACGTGACGGTATTCCCATTGCCGGATGTCGTGGCCGTCCAGACCGTACGCCCCGCGGCATCACGAAATACCGTCTGGCTGCCTTGGACGACAGCCGCGCCCGCGGTTCTGCCGCCGCTGTCACGGAAGACCGTCGTGCTGCTGCCGAGCGTGCTTGCCGTGCCCAGGGTGCGGCCGGAAGCGTCCCGCAGCGTGGTCTGCGCTCCGGGCGTTGCTTTGACGGCCACGTAACGGCTCAGGTCATCCGTGCCGGGCGCCGGCGCGTTCCGGGTATCGGCTGCGAACAACAAGCCGGTCATGACTGTAGGGGACAATACCGCGACGATGTAATGTTTCATGGCGTGCGCAAGTGTCTTATACGAGCGGACGAAACAGGGCGCACGTCTATTCATCTGTTGACCGGATTCATCCTTGAAGCAGCACTGCCTTGCCCGCCCTACTGAGCGGCTGCGATCAAGGTAGCAACGCTCGCATTGGGAGGTTGCAGAACCTCGGCCTGGGCGGGCGGGCACTGACCAACCCGTTTCGCCAGGAATTCGCCTAGCGAGAAGGCGACTCCGACCATTCCAACGAGGGCCAAACAGATTGCGATGCTTCGGATTCTCAGAATCCTGCGCGCTGAGTGGTTTGTTTTCATGCCTCGACCTTAGTCCTCCACCGGCGTGGGGTGTTAATCGAAAGAATTTCAACGGATATTGATACGAGTGATGACGGGAATTCCTGGCCTGTCCTTCTGCCGGGCCAGCCCGCATCCCAACCGGAGGAAAAGGAACGGCATCCGCGAGGACCGACCGCAGACGGTCTGGCTCCCGCTCCGGCTCGCCGTTGACGACCTTGCAGGCCGTGTTAGAGTACGATCCAGGATGCCGGCGTTCGACGCCGTTCTCCTCTCAAACCTCGATCTGTTGAGAACATTGAGACCAATATGAAGACCAGTCACCTGAGCCGCCGCCGGTTTCTTGAACGCTCCGCCACCCTGGCCGGCGCACTGCTGCTGAGCTCCTGTTCCTCGACAGGGCCAAGGGCCGCCGCCAGGCGCACGGCGGTGGACCAGGTGGTCCTGGGCAACACCCGGCTCAAACTAAGCCGGCTGGGCTTCGGCACCGGCTCCAACGGTGGCAATCTCCAGCACGGCCTGGGTCAGGAAGCATTCAACACGCTCGTCCATTACGCCTACGACCAGGGGATTACCTACTTCGACTGCGCCCAGACCTATCGCACCTTCGAGTGGATCAAGGGCGCCATCAAAGGCCTGCCCCGAGAGAAGCTCTTCCTCCAGTCCAAGATACCCGGCAAACCCGACCAGGTGCTGGCCGCCATTGACCGCCACCGCAAGGTATTCGACACCGACTACGTGGACAGCCTGCTGATCCATTGCATGGTCAAGGACCGCTGGACTGATGAGTGGAAGCGCATCATGGACGGCTTTGACGAGGCCAAGGACAAGAAGTGGATTCGAGCCCAGGGCGTTTCCTGCCACAGCCTCCCTGCCCTGTGCGCCGCCACGGCCTCCAGTTGGCCCGAAGTCCACCTGGTGCGCGTGAATCCGCAAGCCAAGTACATTGACGGCCCGGATGAGAGGTGGACCGGACCGGACCGCGACCTGGCGCCCGTGATGACAGAACTCCAGCTCATGCACGCCAAAGGCCGCGGCGTCATCGGCATGAAGATCATCGGCAACGGCGACTTCACCAACCCCGACGACCGGGAGAAGTCCATCCGCTTCGCCATGAGCCGGCCGGAGTTGAACGCCGTCGTCATTGGCTTCAAGAGCCGGGCCGAGATTGACGAGGCCATCCAGCGCATGAACCGGGCGCTGGCGGAGACGGCTTGATCGGCGCATTGCCTCCCTCAGCCAGGAACGGCAGGGCGGGCACCGCCGGCCTCCCGCCAGGGCGCATCTCGCTTTCCTGCAACGGTGGCGCTGGAGTGCGGACATTCCTGTTCGCTTCGAGGTGCGCGGGTTTCTGGGCGGACAGGAAGGTCCGCGGCCCGGCAAAAAAGTGAGATGCGGTGCGCCATACACCGGCTTGACGGCTTGCCTCGCAGGGCCTAGCATTGGGTCATGCACTCGCATTCGGGCAGGAGTGGGAGACGGCATCGATCCCACCGGAAACTCAGGTTCTTCATGTTGATGGCGTTGCTCACACTCGTGGCGGTGGCCGCGGTTGCTGTCGTGATGTATTCACTTACAAGCATGAACTCGCGCGTCCGATTCTAGCGCCGGGCCCGGAATCCTTTTTCTATGCTGTGCGTCGTTACCGCCGGCCCCACCTTTGAACCGCTGGATGCGGTCCGGCGCCTGACCAACTTTTCCACCGGCCGCCTTGGCTCCGAGCTGAGTAACTTCCTGACGGCCCGCGGCCACGACGTCACCCTGCTTGTTGGCCAGCAGGCCACTTGGCGCGGCGAACGCCAGGCCCGGCGCGTGGAAACCTTCACTACCACCGCCCATCTGCGCGAATGGCTGGAGGCGCTCGCCAGCCCGGCCGTGGGCGCGGTGTTCCATGCCGCGGCGGTGAGCGATTTCGCCTTCGGCAAAGTCTGGTGCCAGGCCCCGCAAGGCCCGCCGACGGAGCTGAAGACCGGCAAGTTGTCCAGCCGCGAGGGGACCTTGCTGGCCGAGTTGGTGCCGACGCCTAAAATCATTGCGGATTTGCGAGCATGGTTTCCCCGGGCGCGGCTGGCAGGCTGGAAGTACGAAGTCGAGGGCGGCCGCTCCCGCGCGATCCGCCGGGCCGAAGAGCAACTCGCCGAATGCCGCACCGACGCCTGCGTCGCCAACGGCCCGGCTTATGGCCCGGGCTTCGGCCTGGTGCAAGCCGGGGGCTCCTGCACTCATGTGGCAGACGCGCCGGCGCTTTTCACGGCGCTGGAGGCATTCCTGCGCCAAACGCCAGCGGCCGGGCGTTGATCCGCCCGGGGTGCGCGCGCGAACGGCAACCGTGAGCTTTCGGCGGCCCGCTCGCTGATCCGCCATGGATTTCAGGCTTCGGTTTCCGCGGCCTCCTGGTATGGTGTGCGGGGATGACCGCCGCGACTGCCATTGAACCGCTCCCGCCCCTGGCCAAAGCGGTCACGACTCTCTTCGGCGTCGGTCCGGAACGCGCCGCTCAACTCGCCCGGCTGGAGATTCGCACCATCGAGGACCTGCTGCTGCATCGGCCGGCCCGCCACGAAGACCGCCGCCATTTTTACCCCATAGCCCGATTGCAGCTCGGCGAGCCGGCCACGACGCGGGGCCGGGTTGTCGCCCAGGGCGTCAAGTGGTACAAACACCGCACCAAGTCCATCTTCGAGCTGGTTCTCGACGACGGGACCGCGCGGCTGCATTGCCGCTGGTGGAACCTGCCGTTCATGGAGAAGCACTTCACGGTCGGCCAGGAGGTGATCGCGTTCGGCAAGCTGATTGACCTCAAGCCGCGAACGATGGACCACCCGGAGACCGAAGTCCTGGAAGACGGCGAGGAGGACTTCATCCACTTCAACCGCCTCACCCCGATCTACCCGCTCACAGAGGGCCTGCCGCAACGCTGGCTGCGCGCGTTGATCTGGCGGACGCTCGGGCAATTCGAGGGCCAGATTCGCGAGCCCTGGCCGGAACTGGCGCTGGCTACCGAGGTCCCGACTCTCCCCTCGCGCGCCCGGGCTATCCGGCTGCTGCATTTCCCGGACACCCCGGCTGAACCGGACCTCGCCCGGCGGCGGTTGGCGCTGGACGAGTTCATCGCGCTGCAACGGCAAATCCAGCTCCGCCGGCGGAGCTTCACCGCCAAAGCCTGCGGCCTGCCGTGCCGGGGCGACAACCGGCTTATCAAGCCATTTCTGGCGCGGCTCGGCTTCAAGCTGACTGGCGCGCAGACCAAAGTCCTGCGCGAACTGCGCCGGGATCTGTCCGGCGCCCATCCCATGCGGCGGCTGCTCCAGGGCGACGTCGGCTCCGGCAAGACGGTTGTGGCAGCCTGCTGCGGGCTGATGGCGCTCGAAAGCGGCTATCACGTCGCGCTCATGGCCCCGACGGAGGTGCTGGCGGAGCAGCACTTCGAGAATTTCACCCGCTGGCTGGAGCCGCTGGGCGTCGCGGTGGAACTCCGAACGGGCAGCCGGAAGACGGCGGGGAAGCAAGAAGGCAGAGGGAAGAAGGATGAAGGAGGAAAGCCGCGGCCGCCGGCGCTGACCATCGGCACGCATGCGCTGTTGACGGAGGGGTTTGACTTGCCCGACCTGGGGCTGGTGATCATTGATGAGCAGCACAAGTTCGGCGTGGCGCAGCGCGAGCAGCTTGTGCGCAAAGGCTCTTACCCGCACCTGCTCGTGATGACCGCCACACCCATTCCCCGCACGCTGGGCCTGACGCTCTATGGCGACCTGGACGTTTCGGTCATTGACGAGCAGCCGCCTGGGCGCGGGCGCATCCAGACGTTCGTGCGCGCGGCGGACAAACTCCCGCAGGTCTGGACCTTCATCCGCGGCAAGCTGGCCGCCGGCCGGCAGGCTTACATCGTCTATCCGCGCGTCGAAGACGCCGGGCCCGGCGGCCTCAAGGCCGTCACCAAAGAATTCGACACCCTGCAACAGACACTGGCTCCGTATCAGGTGGGGCTGTTGCACGGGCGGCTGCCGCCCAAAGAAAAGGAAGCGGTCATGGCCGCCTTTCGCGCGCGGCAGATTCACACGCTGCTGGCGACCTCGCTCATCGAGGTCGGCGTGGATGTGCCCAACGCCACGATCATGCTCATCGAAAACGCCGAGCACTTCGGCCTGGCCCAATTGCACCAATTGCGCGGCCGGATTGGCCGGGGCGCACACGATTCCTACTGCATCCTGGTCGCCGCGGCAAAAAGCCCGGAGGCGCGCACGCGCTTGCGTGTGCTGGAGGAAACCACGGACGGCTTCCGCATCGCCGAGGCCGACCTCCGCCTGCGCGGCCCCGGCGAACTGCTCGGCCTCCACCAAAGCGGCATGCCCCGCTTCCGCTTCGGCGACCTGGCCACCGATTTGGATCTCATTCAGCAGGCCCGCCTGCTGGCGGCGCGACTGCCCGGCACCCGGCCCGATATCAAGCCCACCCCCAGGTAGTACCTCCGTCCCACCTCCGTTCTACCTCCGTTCTACCTCCGTTCTACCTCCGACAAATAGACCAGGGTACTACGGAGGTAGAACGGAGGAGCGACGGAGGTATGGCGGCATCCTGACGGCGTGTGGCTCCTTGCTACAACTTGTCATTACCCACATCTGCCGGTCGTCGAGCCGGCAGGGGCGTTTGGCCGAAACGCCCGCATTTGGGCAGGAACGGACGCCTCGGCGGGTCGTTCTGGCATCCCTCCAGGATGCAACCAAATCAACCGTCCCCGAACCGGTGGTCGTTCCCCCCCCTGCCCCGAACGACGCACCGGCTACCGTCTGCCAACCCTGCGGGTTGGTCAGCCCGAAACGCCTGGCACGCCCAACCCGGCAGGGTCCACAGAAGACACCCGCTGGTCGGCCAGTTCCGTCAACCCGAAGGGTTGATAGAAGGTAGCCGGCGGTCGGCTAGGGCAAAAGGGGCCGACCACCGGAACAACGAAGCGCAGAAATTCGCGCACCCCG
>CAZHEW010000169.1:3289-7226 GCA_964531815.1 uncultured Verrucomicrobiota bacterium | reverse complement strand
GCTGGTGCGACTTCACCAGGCGTTCCTCGCAAAGGCGGATGAGCTGCATGCGCCGATAAAGCGCCAGCGGCTCCGACGGTGCCGTGACGGAGCCACGTTTGCCCGCCGGGATGCGGGCGGTGCGTTGTTGGCCTGACTCGATTTCCATTTCCCTTCAAACCTAAAATTCGGTCTGGAGCCGGGCCAGTTGTTTTCGATAAGTTACCTCCGTTTTTGAAGGCCACAGGTCCTTGCACCGGCCGCCAAAAAGCGGACAGATTCCGGCGAAAAGCAGAAGTGCCGCTGGGATGGGCCTGATAAGAAATCACTGCTTGGCAGGGCCCAGGCGCATAACCTCAATATGAAAGTCAATCTCGAAGGCCAAGTCGCTCTCGTCACCGGCGCCGCCCGCGGCATCGGCCAGGCCATCGCGGACGCGCTGGCGGCGAACGGGGCGCGTGTCGTCTATGCCGATATAGACCTGGCGACGGCCCGGCAGGCCGCCGCAAACTCCCCGGGCGCGCTGGCGTTGCACATGGACGTAACCGACGAGCGTGGAGTTGATGCGGCCGTCACCGAGGCGCTCGAGGCATGGGGACGGCTCGACATCCTCGTCAACAACGCCGGCGTCAACACGCTTGCCCATCGCGTCAACATAGACCAGTTCCCAACCGAGGAATGGGAGCGCATCCTGCGCGTGGACCTGACCGGGCTGTTCAAAGTCAGCCGGGCGGGCGCCAGGCCCATGCTCGACCAAAAGTCCGGCCGGATCATCAACATTTCTTCGGTGATGGGGCTGGTCCCGGCTCGGTTGCAGTGTCCGTTTGTCGCCGCAAAGGCCGGCGTGATTAACCTCACCAGGGCGATGGCGCTGGAGCTGGGCCCGCAGGGCGTGCTGACGAACTGCATCGCCCCGGGCTCCATCCTGACCGAAGGCACGCGCAAACTGTTTTACGGCGAGGACGGCAAATTCAGCGACCGGGTGCAAGCGATGCTGGCGCACATACCGCTGGGCCGGCCCGGCACGTGCGCCGAAGTCGCCCATGCGGTCCTGTTCCTGGCGGCGCCTGAAAGCTCCTACATCAACGGCGCGGTGCTGACCGTGGACGGCGGCTGGCTCGCCGGCTACACCCGGGAGTTCTAACCTCGGAGGCATTTTATGACCGACCTTACCCTGCGGCAGATTCGCCAGCATCCCACGCCCCCCGGGCATATTACTCTTTGGTGGCTGGGCCAGGCCGGCTTCCTGGCCAGGAGCCCGGGCGGTTGCGTGGTCGCGCTTGATCCCTACCTCACGAATTCCTGCAAAGCGCTCGGCGAGCAGGATGGCTTCAACTTCAATCGCCAGGCACCCCCGCCAATGCCCCCCGAAGAACTGGCACAGGCGGATGCCCTGCTCTTCACGCATAGCCACCAGGACCACTGCGATCCCGAAACCTTCACCGCGTCGCGCAAAGCCGGCGGACGAGGCCCCTACATCGCACCAGCCGAGACCGTCGCGAAACTGGCCGCTCTGGGGGCAGCCCCGGACGAGACCATCATGATCTGGCCCAACAAAACCCACGTCGTGGGCGACCTCGGCATTCGGGCCACGTTTGCCATTCCCATGGGCGGGGACGACCTCACCCACGTCGGCTACCTGCTCACGCCCAGGAATGGCCCCACAGTCTATTTCACGGGAGACACCGGCTGGCATGACCTGCTTCCCAAAGCCGTCGCCGCGCATAAACCCGACGTGCTCGTCACCGTCATCAACCCGGCCTTCGGGAACCTCTCCCCCGCCGAAGCCGCGCTCCTGGCCCGGCGGATCGAGGCGAAAGCCGTCATTCCTTGCCACTACGACCTGTTCGCCGACAACTGCCTGCCCCCGGAAATCTTCCACACCAACCTCAAGCTGCAAGGCATTGGCGAGCGTTACCGCCAGTTGCGCCACGGCCAGCCCTTTGACTGGCCGGAATAGCCTCGCGGGGCGCCGCCATGAAAAGACCTGTTGCCCGCCCAACCCGCCCGCCCGACATGGCGTGGCTGCTGGACGTCACCGAGTCGCGCCAACCGCTCAACGACAACAGCCCCGTCTGGGTCAGGCATGCTGTGGTGCACGAGGGGCCGCCCACTCCGCAGCCGGAACGCCATCCCTACTGCGAAATCAGCACGGTGATCGAGGGCGACGGCATCCTGCTGGTCGGGCGCGAACAGGTTTGGCGCTTGCCCGGCGACCTCCTGCTGCTGGGGCCGGGCATTCCCCACTGGGGACGCATCAAGACCTTTCCGCAGCGCTCCATCAGCGTCTATTTCCTCCCGGCCGTGGTCATTGACATGGACCCGGTGGGAGACGGCTTCCGCATCCTTCGCCGCTTCACTGTCAGGCAATCCCTCGCCCGGCGTCTGGTCCGGCCCTCGCGGCAGCTCCTGGCCCGGTTGCTGCCGATGTTCCAGGAGCTGGTGACCGAGTCCGGCCAACAGCGCCTCGGACGCCAGGTCCGCTTGCGCACACTGCTGATGGAAATACTCGTCCTGCTGGTGCGATGGGAAGAATCCCGCGGGGTCACGATTGGCGGCGACCGGGCGGACGTGGACTGGCAGCCGGTTCAGAAGACACTCGCCTACCTGCGCGACCATTACACCGACCCCATCTACGCCAAAGAGGTCGCCCGGGCCGCCGGCCTCAGCGAATCGCGCCTCAAGCGGCTCTTCCAGGGAGCTTTGGGCATTTCATGGGTAAAATACCTCCAAGGCTACCGCATCCACCGCGCCGCCGCCCTCCTGAGCGAGTCCACCCACAACGTCACCGACGCCGCCCTCGCCGTCGGGTTCGAAAGCCTCAGCCACTTCAACGCCACCTTCCTCTCTTTCATGGGCCTGTCCCCGAAACACTACGCGCGGCGGGCGCCAGCCAGGACCGTCGGCCAGCCTGCCCGGGCGGACCGTTCCATCCCATGCCCTACGGCTGGTAAGTAAACAGGGCGCTGGCCCTGGCCGCGCGATCGGCCTTCAACCGGACCCAGTGCGCCGAGTAGCCGGCGGGAAACCGGTGATGCGCCGTCTGGCCGGGCTCCACTGACAGCTTGAGGTATTCGCTCCACTCGCCGTTGGCGGCAAAGTCCACCTCGACGGTGAAAACAACCGGTTGCGCCGCCCGGTGCGAGAGCGCCAGCGATTTGGTCCGGTAACCAGCCATGAGGTAGGGATCGCTGGGCTCGTCTGCCGCCACGGCGGTGTCTTCCCACGGCCCACCCACGCCGACGGGCGCGCCCATCCGCCAAAGGTCGTCCACCCCCCCCAGCCACACCGCGGCCTTGCCGTCGGCTGACTTGTGACAATGCGCGCCGGGCCGGGCGTCGGCGCGCACTCCGGTCAGGACAAGCAAGCCGCGCCAGGAGGCGAAGTCGCGGATGCGCTTGTTGTGCGTGGCAATGGGCCGCATGCGCTGGAACCCGCCCGCGTCCGCGCGCGGCACCTCGTAGATCGTGCCGTGGACATTCAAGTGATTGCGCTCGGTCACGACTTCACGCAGGTCACGCGGCCAGCCGGTGGGAAAGGGGGCGTCATAGACGGCCGCAGTCCGGGGAAGCCGAAAGCGCCTGCCGCCGTCGGTGACAACCACCGAGGCGGCGTCCACTTTGAAGCATGGCCTTGGGGCGTGCTGCTTGCGCAGGCTCGTTTCCTTGCCACCGTCGTTCAGGGGCAGGAACTCAAGCTGGCCATCCAGGAACCAACCCTGTTGCTCCTTCACCAGCGCGCCTTCGTAAGTATCCGCCGCCACAACGAGCTTGCGCGCGTCGCCGGCGTCGGGTTTCACCAGCCCATCAATGACCGGGCCGCGGTAATCCCGGTCAGCCAGGGCGGCGAACCGGGCCGGATCGGCGCGGCGCGCCGGGTTGCCGAGGCGGAAGAAGGCGCTGGCGCTGCGGGCGGCGTGCGCGGCTTTCACGCGCACCCACCGGGCCTTGAGTTCGCG
>CAZHEW010000169.1:0-3189 GCA_964531815.1 uncultured Verrucomicrobiota bacterium | reverse complement strand
TCATTCTGCATGATCGAGGCATCGTCGCGGGCCATCACGATCCGCCCGCGCCAGGCACAGTAATCCACCGGCATGCGCGTGTAAGTGGAGATGGCCCTGAGCCCGCCGTGGTCGGCGACGGAGAAGGACTTGGGGAAATCATAGAACAGCCCGTGCATGTGGGCGAGCCAGCGGCCGTCTGTGACCTCGCGGAGGCGGGGCCATTCGGTAAACCAGCCGTGGAGTGCATCCTGGGTATAGCTGCCCTTGGGCAGGCGGAAGGTGTGCCATTGCCCGCGCTCCCGCAGCTTGAGGATTACCGAACGCTTGTCCCACCCAAGCGCCCACAGGCGGTCGTCGCCCGGCGCAAACCCGCGCAGGCCGCCCGGACCGGCAACCTCGGTGAAAGGCGCGCGCTCGATCACCTGCCACTCCCGGTGCCAATCGCTGCCGTCGGTTTCCGCCAGGCAGCCCGCGGGACCGTCGAAATTCGGGTCCCTGGCGTAGCTCCACCCTCGCTCGCCGTTGTTGGCCACGATGAGCTTGCCCGCGCTGGTGGCGGTCCCTTTGCCGTGGGACCCCGGGTAGGGGCCGCCGAACAGGCCGTAAAGCTTGTTCACGGCCAGCGTGTTCACGTCCACCTCATACAACTCGCGTTCCATGCCGACGAAATACACCTTGGCGGCGGGGGCGACGAGGTGCCGGGCGTTGCCCGTGATGCGCAGAGGCATGCCGGCGATGTCCACCGTGCGCACCTGCCCGGCCTCGTCAATAAAGTGCGGCCCGATAATGAGTTGCCCCGACTCGGGATGGATCATGCGGTTGGCGTGAGTGCCGCCCACGCTTTCGGGCCGCATCTCCAGCTTCAGGTTCTTATCCACCGTGTAGAGTTTGTCCTGGCTCCCCTCGGGGCAATGGGGCGGATAGGTAATGAACCAGAGCTTGTCCGCCCAGGACACAACCGCGCCGATGCCGCACTCGCCGTAGGTATTGAACACCGCCAGGTGCGGATATATGCCGCTGATGCACACAACCTTGTCGTCCGGCGATGGCGGCCAGACCTGGGCGACAGCCGTGGACGGCGAAATGGGAGCCGCGGCCCGGGCACACATCGCCAGCGCACTTGGGCCGACAATCAACAAGGAACGAAGGCTGAGCATGGCCAAGTCTCTAACACACCTCAATCTGCCAAGGCAATGGACAATGCGGAGGACTCTGCTTGCCAAACGGCCTATCGCGCCGCATGCTGGCGCGGTGATGTGCGGAGGCCGAGATGAATAGCAGAGCATTGCAGGGCCGAATCGAGGTGGTCGAGGGCGACATTACGAAGCAGTCGGTGGACGCGATCGTGAACGCAGCAAACACGGCCTTGCTGGGGGGAGGAGGCGTGGACGGCGCCATTCACCGCGCGGCCGGGCCGGAATTGCTGGCCGAGTGCCGGACGCTCGGCGGCTGCGCCACCGGCCAGGCCAGGATCACCAAGGGCTATCGGCTCCCCGCCAGGTGGGTGATTCACACGGTCGGGCCGGTCTGGCGCGACGGCGGGCACGGGGAGGACGAACTGCTGGGGAGCTGCTACCGAAGCTGCTTTGCGCTGGCCGGGCAGCAGGGCATCCGGACCATCGCTTTCCCCTCGATCAGCACCGGCGCCTACGGGTTCCCGAGGGAACGCGCCGCCCGTATTGCGGTGCGGGAAACCAAGGCATTCCTGGAACGGAACACGTCGGTGGAAAAGGTGGCGCTGGTCTGTTTCGGCCAGATCGCCGCGGCGATCTACTCGCAGGCGCTGGCAGACGCGCTCGGCAAATGACTGCCAAACCATTGCAAGGCTTATGGCATTGATCGATTGTCCCGAGTGCAAGAAGGCGGTTTCCACGGCGGCGAAGACTTGTCCCAACTGCGGCTACCCGGTGGCCGAGAAGCTGGCCCAGGAACCGGGACCCGGCGAGGCCAGTCCCGGCACAGCGCGACGGGACACGGTGAGGGAAGTTCGCCCCTCGTGGTGGCGCTACTTCTGGCACTTCTTCTTCTTCTGGCTGATCATCCCTCCCATTGTCGCCTTCTTCCGCCGGGCCTCGACGGTGCTGCGGATCTACCCGGACCGCATCACCCTCGAACGGGGCATCTTCTCCAAGTGCTACCAGGATTACATCCCGCGCGATATTCGCTCGATTGATGTTGACCAGAGCTTCCTGCAGCGCCTCGCCGGCATTGGCGACATCACCATCTCGACCGCCGCCACGGTCGAAGCATCCGAGCAGATCAAGTCCATCCCCGACCCGAAAGGCGTGCGCGACCTGATCCTGGCCCAGCGCGGCAACCACTGATTTCCAAGCCATGCACAAGAAGCTCTGTTGTTTTAGTCTGGTGCTGCTGGCCGGGGCGCTGGCAGCGGCGGACACACGCCCGAACATTCTGCATTGCCTGGCCGATGATTGGAGCTGGCCCCACGCGGGCGTGTATGGGGACCGGGTGGTGCGCACGCCGAGCTTTGACCGCGTCGCCCGCGAGGGGATGCGCTTCAGCCACTGCTTCAGCGCGGCGTCTTCATGCACGCCGTCGCGGGCGGCGATGTTGACTGGCCAATACCCCCATCGGCTCGAGGAGGGAAGCTGCCTGTGGGGGTTCCTGCCGAAGAAGTTCCCGGTCTATCCCGACCTGCTGGAAAAGGCCGGCTATGCTGTCGGCAGCACGCGCAAAGGCTGGGGGCCAGGCGATTTCCGGGCCGGCGGCTATGCGCGCAATCCGGCGGGCAGGACCTTCCAGAGCTTCGACGCCTTCCTGAAGACCGTGCCGGACGGGACGCCATTCTGCTTCTGGTTCGGCAGCCACGACCCGCACCGGCCTTATGAAGCCGGTTCAGGCGCCAGCATTGGCCTGAGAACCAACGAGGTCGTCATCCCTCCCTACTGGCCGGATAACGAAGTCTCGCGCAGCGATGTGCTGGACTATTACTGGAAGGTGCAGCGCTTCGACCGCGACGTGGGCGAGCTGCTCGACGTGTTGGAGAAGGCCGGCCGGCTCGACAACACGCTGGTCATCATGACCGGCGACAATGGCCGGCCATTCCCGCGCTGCAAGGCTAATGTCTATGACGGCGGCAGCCGGCAGCCTCTGGCCATCCGCTGGCCCGCCAGGGTCAAAGCCGGGCAGGTCTGCGATGATTTCATCAGCCTCATGGACCTCGCGCCGACCTTCCTGGACATTGCC
>CAZHEW010000168.1:0-7226 GCA_964531815.1 uncultured Verrucomicrobiota bacterium | reverse complement strand
AGCTGCATTATCCCGCGGGGTTTATGGCCGCGGTGCTCACCAACGGCAAAGGCTTTTACTCCCCGCTCGTGTATGTCCTCGAATGCCACCGCCTCGGCATTCCGTTGTTGCCTCCGTCTGTGAATCAGCCGGGACCAGAGTTTGCCGTTGTAGAGGCCGGGCGCTCTGTCCCGAGCGCGCCGGGGGCTGGCGGAGCGCGCCCTACCCACAAGGCCATCCGCGTGCCGCTGCTGCAACTCAAGGGCCTCACGCAGCGCACGGGCGAAGCCCTCCTGCGCGAGCGCAAACGCGGCCCGTTCGCTTCGCTGGCCGATTTCTTCCTGCGCGTTCAGCCGCTCAACGAGGAGGTGGACGCGCTGATCCGCGTTGGCGCCTTCGATGACTTCGGCCAGAGCCGCACCACGCAGTACTGGGCCTTCAGGTCCTTGTGCCACACGGTCGAAACGAAGCGGGCGGAGGGCGGAGGGCGAAGCTCAAACGCCAAGTCGTCCATCACAAATCATCAGCCCTGGCTCCTGCCGCCGGGAAACCTCGACCGCCTGCCGTCGGTTCCGTTAGCCGAGCCCGACCGCCCGCAGCAGTTGCGTGACGAAGAAGACCTCCTCGGCTACCCGGTGAGCGGCCATCCGCTGGAGCTTTTCCCCAACATTGCCTGGGACACCTATTGCCAGATCAATCGCCTGGGTGAGCACATCGGCGAGCAAGTCGTCACCTGCGGACTGGTCATCGAGCAGCGCATCTTCCATCAGATCACCGGCAAGCCGATGAAGTTTATCACCATCGCCGACTGGACCGGCATCGTGGAGACCGAACTCTTCGCCCGCGCTTACCAATCCTACGGCCTGAACACCATCCGCTACCGTGTCCTTGAAGTGACCGCCACTGTTGAGCCGTTCGAGAACGGCCGCGGCTTCACGCTGCGCGTTCTGCGGGCTGACAAGCCGAGAACGAGGAAGTAAGCCGGGCGACGCCGCATTCAGTTCGGAGTTAGCGCCCGTCGCGTGTGCGGCTCGCGTCTCTCTCGGCGGAAGGGCTTGCCTGTCCGCCCAATTTCATTATTCCCCACAGGCAGGCCACCCGGTGGAAACATTGGCCAGGCAGCCCGCTGCAAATCGTCGGCCAGCTAAAGCTTGAACTCCGGGCCGGAAGTCGCTAGAGGTGGGGCTGCAAATGACAACCAACACGCATCTGTTATGAAGAAACTCAACGTCGGACTCATCGGCTGCGGCTTCATGGGCCGCACCCACTCGAACGCCTCGCGCAGGGTTAACAACTTCTTTGACCTCGACTACCAACTCGTGCTCAAAGCCGTCTGCGATCTCGACGAGGCCAGGGCCAAGACGTTCGCAGCCAAGTGGGGCTACGAATCCTGCGAAACAGACTGGCGCAAGCTAATCGCCCGCAAGGACATTGACCTTGTTGACATCACCGTGCCGAACGACATGCACCGGGAAGTCGCGGTCGCGGCGGCCAAGGCCGGCAAGATGATTCTGTGCGAGAAACCGCTGGCACGCACCGGTCCGGAGGCCCTGAAAATGGTGCAGGCGGTCGAGAAGGCCGGCGTCCCCAATCTGGTGTCCTACAATTACCGCCGCATCCCTGCGGTGGCGCTGGCCAAGCAACTCATTGATGAGGGCCGGCTCGGCCGGATCTTCCATTACCGCGCCAAGTTTCTTCAGGACTGGACAATTTCAAAGGATCTGCCCCAGGGAGGCCCGTCCTTGTGGCGCCTGGACGCAAAGGTTGCCGGCAGCGGCGTGACGGGTGATCTTCTGGCCCACTGCATTGACACCGCGCTCTGGCTCAACGGCGGCATGGACCAGGTCAACGCCATGACGGAAACCTTCGTCAAGCAGCGCAAGCACACGTTGACCGGCAAAGTGGAGAAGGTGGGGATTGACGACGCGTGCGCCTTCCTGGCGCGGTTTAAGAACGGGTCGCTGGCCACATTTGAATCCACCCGCTACGCGCGCGGACACAAGGCACTCTATACGTTTGAGATCAACGGCGAGCACGCCTCGCTTTTCTGGGACCTGCACGATCTGCATCGCCTGCAGTACTTCGAGCACCGCGACGAAGGCCGGTTACGGGGCTGGCGCAGCATCCATGTCACTGATGGCGATCACCCTTACATGGGGAAATGGTGGGTGCCCGGCTTGCAGATCGGATACGAGCACAGCTTTGTCCATCAACTTGCAGACTTCCTGCAGGGCCTTGCCAAGGGAAAACCCGCACACCCGACCTTCCGGGACGCGCTCGACACCCAATACGTCTGCGACGCCGTGCTCAAATCGGCGAAGACGCGCCGCTGGGAGAAGGTGGCCCGGGCAAAATAGCCGGAACGCCTGAAGGGGGCGTGACGAAGCAGCGGGTGCACGGTCAAATTACGGCGTGAGGGCTCGGCACGCCGGAACGTTTGGCCGGTGGTGGTGTTTGGACCATTAACATTGGGCTAACCAGTGACAATCGCAGGCTGCTTCCTATTACTGGGAACTAAGCGAGGGGTAGAAGCGCGGAATGCAGGCAAACCCGCGGGGTGGATTGCTCTGCTTGGCTGCGGGCTCTGTCTTTGCGGTTGCACGGCCAAGCACTACCGCGGCGCAGCCGACAAGGACGCCTACGGCGCCATTGCGCAGAAGGCGCCGTTCGTCACCAACATGGAGCCCCATTTCACCATCGAACAGACCAATGTCCTTGTCCTGGACGGGCTCCCGCAAGCGAACGGGACGAATGACTTTTTGGGCGACGCCGCCTCCGCGGAACTCGGCGCGCGCGCGTTTTCGCTGCGGGAGGCCCTGAAGACTGCAGTCCAGCACAGCCGCATCTACCAGAATAGCCGCGAGCAGTTATACCTGGCGGCCCTGTCGCTGACGCTCTCCCGGCACGAGTTCGCTCCGATCTTTTCCGCCGGCGGGAGCGGCAATTACGCGGTGCAAACGGCGCAGACGGTGGCTTTGGTGCCCGACCCGGTCACCGGCGAGACAATCGAGGTCCTGAGCGACAACCTCGCCGAACAACAGAGCGTGCGTGTTACAGGCAATCTGGGCGTCAACTGGCTGATTCGAGACATCGGCAAGCTCTCCGCAGCCTTCACCACGGACTTCTTGCGCTTCCTCGCCGGCAATCCGAGCACGATCACTTCGTCACAAATCGGAGCGACACTCACGCGCCCCTTGCTGCGCAACGCGGGCTATAAGGCCGACATTGAGACTCTCACCCAGGCAGAGCGGGATCTGCTTTACCAACTGCGTGAATTTGTCCGCTTCCGCAAGAACTTCAGCGTGCTGATCGCGTCCGCCTACTACAACGTGCTGGGCAACCGCGACGCCGTGCGGAACAGCTTCTTGAACCTGCAAAGCTCACGCCGCGCCGGTGATCGCACGCGGGCGCTGGCCGCCGAGGGACGCTCCACCCAATCGGACCTCGGCCGCATCGAGCAACAGGAGCTTTCGGCCGAAAACTCGTGGGTCAGCGCCATACGCGTTTACCAGCGGGCGCTGGACGATTTCAAGATTCAACTGGGCATCCCCGTCGAGACCCGGATCGTGCTGGACGACCTCGAGTTGCAGGAGCTGAAGATTCGCCACCCGGACCTCCAAGTGGAAGAAGCGATCCAAATCGCCCTGGCGGCGCGCCTCGATTACCAGAACGCCCGCGACGAACTGGTGGATAGCGGACGCAAGGTCAAGCTGGCCGCCGACCAGTTCAAGCCGCAATTGGATCTCCTGGCCACCGCGGGCTTCGTCAGTCCGCAAGAGAACCACGGCTTCGCCGTGCCGGACCCGGACCGCTACAACTGGAGCGCCGGCGCCAACCTGGACTTGCCGCTGGACAGGATGGCGGCACGCAATAGCTACCGAACCGTGCTCATAGCTCAGCAGCGGGCGGTGCGCAATGTGGATCAGCAGCGGGACCAGATCCAATTGCAGGTGCGCGATAGCTGGCGGACGCTCGAGCAGGCCCGCCGCACCTACCAGATCAGCGAAATTGGCGTCAAGCTGGCTGAGCGCCGCGTGGAAGAACAGGAGTTGCTGGCGCAATTGGGCCGCGCCAAGGCGCTCGACCAGGTGGACGCCCAAAATGACCTGGTCAGCTCCAAAGACCAGCTCACGCAGGCTCTGGTGGCCCACACCATCGCCCGGCTCCAGTTCTGGGACAACATGGGCATCCTCTATATTAAGGACAACGGTCAGTGGCAGGAAATGGACAAGCCGGAAACCGGAACCGCCGCGAGCGGCGCGGGCGTTTCTCCTGCCAGGTCCGGTCTCCCGGCCCCGCGGCATCAACCGGCGCCGGGCCCTGCGCCCCGGGCAGCGGCCGCCTCGTCAGCACAGACTCATGAAAGCCTCTCTACCGCCAACTGAACTCCTCGGAAGACTCAGGAAATGGCCGCGCTGGGTCTGGGCCCTGCCGTTGGTCGCCGTCGCGTTGCTCCTGCTCTGGTCGCGCACTGGCCGCCGCACGGAAGCCGAAGGCGCCACCTTCACGGCGCGGCGCGGCCCGCTCAACATCACCGTGCTGGAGGGGGGCAGCATCCGCGCCGTCGAATCGCAGGAAATCAAATGTGAAGTTCGCGTCGGCTACCAGGGCCTCAAGATTCTCAAGATTGTCGAAGAGGGCTACGAAGTGACCCCCGAGGACATCCGCACCAACAAAGTCCTGGTTGAGCTGGACTCGTCGGAGCTGCAAAAGCAAATCGTGCAGCAGGACATTCAATACGAGTCCGCCGCCGCCACGCTCACCGACGCCCAGCAGAACTACGAAATCCAATTGAACCAGAACCTGAGCGACATCAAGGCCGCCGAACAAAAGGTGCGCTTCGCCCGGATGGACTTTGACAAGTTCCTGGGCGACAGAGTAACCCAGGCCATCATAGATCAACTCGGCCTGGAGGAACAACTGGCGACGGAGCAAACCAATGCCCTGGCCAAATCGGCCGCCGTCGTCGGCTCGATGCCAAACCGGGAGGAACGCCGTCAAGCACCGGCGGCCGGAACGAATGGCGCAAACGCCCAGCCGCTGCGGTTGGCGGCCGCAGCCACGCCGCCCCGGGCTCCCCCTGCGGCAGAGACAAACGCCCCGCCCGCCGTGGCCGCGGCCGCCACCAACGGTCCGGCGAACCTCACGCCAGCTCCCGCCGCACCTGCCGTAATCATTGACTTCTCCCCCTACGCCCGGATCGAGGCGTTGGGCGATGGCGAAGCCAAACAGAAGTTGCGCAAGTTTGAGGACGACTTGCAGGTCGCCAAGAAAGAGGAAGGTCAATCCAAGGCAAATCTCGAGGGCACGCGGCGGTTATTCGACAAGGGGTTCGTCACCAAGCTTGACCTGGAAAAGGACGAGATCGCCAGCGAGAACAGCCGGCTCAAGGTGCAGACAGCCGTCACGGCGCGCGACCTGTTCCTGAAATACGAGTTTCCCAAGACGGCGGAAGAGTCGCTGTCAAAGTACGCGGAGGCCGTGCGCGAGCTGGCCCGCGCCCGCAAGGCCGCCATCTCGAAGCTGGCGCAGGCCGAGGCCAAACTGAGGTCAGCTCAAGGCCAGTACAACATTCAAACCCGCCAGCGCAAGGAACTCTACGAGCAACAGGATAAGTGCACGATCACGGCCAAGCGGCCCGGCCTGGTGGTCTACGGCGGCGGGGGCGATGAAGACTACTACGGCGGCGGGGAACAGGTTCGCGAAGGCGCCAGCGTGCGCGAACGCCAGGCCATTATCACCATCCCGGACATGACCAAGATGTCGGTGCGCGTCAAGATTCACGAGAGCTACATCAAGAAGGTCAAGAAAGGGCAAAAGGCGCGCATCACGCTGGATGCCTTTCCCGACACCGTCCTGGACGGCGAGGTCACCCAGGTCGGCGTGCTGCCCGATTCCCGAAACCGCTGGATGAATCCGGACATGAAGGTCTATCTCACCACGATTACCATCAAAGGCACCAACGATTCGCTCAAACCGGGCATGAGCGCGAAAGTGGAGGTCTTTGTAAATTGCCTGTCCAATGTGGTCTATGTGCCGGTGCAGGCCGTGTCACCGGCGGAAGGCGAACAGGTTTGCTACCTCGCCAACGGAAGCAAGCCCGAACGCCGCAAGGTCGAGGTCGGCGAGTTCAACGACGAGTTCATCGAAATCAAGAACGGCATCAAAGAAGGAGAACGGGTTCTCCTGCGCGTCGTGGAAACTCCGGCTGCCGAGAAACCAGAGGAGCCGCCGCCGCAGGCGCCTGCAGGCAAGACCGCTCCGCAGCCGGCTGCGCCAACCGCTGCTGCTGCGGCGCCACCGAAGCCCAAAGCCTGATGGCCGCCGCGATCGTTCAATTGCGCGAGCTTCGCAAGACCTACCAGATGGGATTGGTCACGGTGGAAGCCCTGCGCGGGGTCAGTATTGACATTCAGGCCGCCGAGTATGTCAGCATTATGGGCCCTTCTGGCTGCGGCAAGTCCACTCTGCTTAACCTTCTGGGCTGCCTTGATCGCCCCAGTTCGGGCCGTTACCTGCTCGGAAGCCAGGACATCTCGGAGCTGGATGACAACGCCCTCTCCAGCGTCCGGGGCAGCAGGTTAGGCTTCATTTTCCAATCCTACAACCTGATTCAGCAACTCACGGTGGTCGAGAATATCGAGGTGCCGCTCTATTACCAGGGCCAGCCGGAGGCGGAGAGCCGCGCTTTGGCGGAGGAAGTGGCCACCCGCGTCGGCCTCGCCGACCGCCTGGACCATAAGCCTTACGAGTTGTCCGGCGGCCAACAACAACGCGTGGCCATCGCGCGCGCGCTGGTCAATGACCCGCTTGTCATTTTGGCTGACGAGCCGACCGGCAACCTTGATTCGGCATCGGGGGTTGAAATACTGAAGATTTTCGACGACCTCAATGGCCAGGGCAAAACGATTCTTCTGGTGACCCACGACCCAGGCGTGGCGCGTCATTCGTCGCGCACAATCCGGCTGCGAGACGGTTTGATCGAGAGCGACGTGGCAAACGGCAAATGAACTCATCCCTCTCCGTCAAGCCTTACTGCCCCACCGTGACGCCAAACGGTTCACGGTTCCTTGCCAGTCTGGCGCCGGCGCGGCTGCGCCGCACTTTTCGGTTGGCGGTGAAAAGCCTCTGGCTGCACCGATTGCGTTCGCTCCTGACGGTCCTGGGGATCGTCTTCGGTGTTTGCTCGGTCATCGCCATGCTGGCGATTGGCGAGGGGGCCAGTTTCGAGGCGCAGGAGCAGATCA
>CAZHEW010000167.1:0-7258 GCA_964531815.1 uncultured Verrucomicrobiota bacterium | reverse complement strand
TGTTCCAGTTGGGGATGAGCGGCGACGACAGCGGATTGTCCAGGAACGCCTTCCCGGCGATCTGGATGCTGTGCACGAAGGTTGCCACCGCCTTCTCCTCTTCATGCCTTGGAAACGACAGACCATTGACGGCGGCATCGGCGCCGTAAAACCGCAGGGTGTCCTCGGCCTGGCGCAAATAGGTGCTTAGGAGAGTGTCGAAGAGGCCGGGGTCAAGCTTGATGCCCTCCGCCGCCATCCGGCGGAAGAAGGACTTGGCGATGTCCACCGCCATCTTGTTCAAGCCCTTGTCGGGGTCGCGCGCCGATACTTCCTGATGTTTGTGGTCGTAGTTCTCGCATAACTCAGACTGGCAAATGGCGCGGGGTGCGGCGTTGCGAAACACTTCGGCCAGTGTTCCCACCTCCAGCGCCCAGTCATGCGGAATACGCACGCGGCGCGCGAGATCCGCATCCATCGAGAACTCGCCCGCCAGCGGATACCGGAAGGTATCCATGTAGACGAGGTAAGCATGGTGCCCGAGGATGCTCTTGAGTGCGCGCAGCAGCGGTGTCACCAGCAGGCGCATCACGCGGCCGTTGACTTGGTCGGTGACGCGGGCGTAGTAGCCCTTGCAGAAATCGAAGCCTAGGCTGGGATGTGCCACGGGGTAGGCCAGGCGGGCCAGCAGTTCCCGGCTATACGTGATGATGTCGCAGTCGTGCACCACCACCATGCGCGCCTGTTCGCTGGCCAGCACGTAGCCGAAGCATATCCAGACGTTGCGCCCTTTGCCGCCTGGCCCGGCGTTCAACTCGGCCTCCTCGAGCTTCTGGAATAGCGACGCCATGCGCGGGCCATCGTTCCAAAGCAGCATCGGCCGTTGCGGCAGCTGGCGGAAGAACTCTCGGGCTTTGTAGTAGTCCCGCGCCCGCGTTGCCCCGTCAATGCCCACAACGATCTGCTTGATGTAACTAACGTTCTTAAGCTCGCGCACGATTAGCTTAAGCGCGCGTGTGCCGAGCTCCTTAATATGACAGGGTAGCACCAGGGCCATCGGTGTTTCCTCCGAAAACCTCTCCAACTCTTGTTCGAGCCGTGCCACGTTGGGGCGCCCCAGCCGGTGCAGGGTGGCAATGGCGCCGTTTTGAAAGAAGTCAGACATACTTATGTGCGTTATGGTTCTCGGCCATGGGGCGCTGTGTACGCAACCTCATCGGCGCAGACCAGTCCAGTTGTTCCGATGGCGGCCCGACCATCCGGGTTTGTCCTCCGACGACACTCGCCGCCAGACCCTTGCGCTTGATCTCAACGCAGACGCTCCCACACTTGGAGCCTGCTCTACTATGCCGGCGGGTGGCAGCAGTCGTCAAGGTCTGTCTTGCTTCGCTGCCTTTTCTAGGCCGGAAGCAATCAGTCCGTCCGCAGCAGGCCGCTTCGCCGGTCTAATCACGGCAGACTCGGGCATCCCAGTAAGCCAAACGCGGCCGTTTGGGTGCGGGCGGTTCCGTGCTGGGGGCTTGTGGGCGGCTTCCGTACTTCTACCCATCCGCAACCGTATTCACCCGGGTTGACATCTCGTTTCCTTACCAATAGAATAAATTGAAAGATTGGGATTGCGTGGCGCGCGCATCGTCACGGGGGACCATTATGAACAAGGTCTACGGCAGGATTCGATATGCAGGTGTGGGGTTGTTGCTGTGTTTGGCAGTGGCAGGGTCCCGAGCCGCTTTTTCTGCCCCAGCCACGTCAGCCACCAGTCTCAATAGGGGTGGCCCGCAGATTGCCCATTCGCCGAGCATACTGGATTTTGGATTGGTCGGCATGGGCAGAGACCGCATCCTGAATCTGAAGATCCAGAACACCGGTGCCGCCAGCCTCAAAGGCAAGGCCACGGTTTCAGCCCCGTTCCGTGTTATCAAGGGCGAGAACTACGACCTAAAGAGCGGCCAAAGCCACACGCTAAGAGTGAGGTATGAGCCGAAGGCGCCGGGCACGAACAGCGCGTATCTGGTGTTCGCAGGCGCGAACGAAACAAGAATCCCGGTGATCGGTTGGGCGCGCATGCCGCCCTCTCCACCAGGAAACGTGCGGTTTGTTGAAGAGGAGCAGGCCGATTTCATAGTGAAGTACTTCTCCGATCAGCTCAGCTATATTCTGAAGCCGCGCAAGCTGGTGCAAATAGGGGAATATCGTTTTCAGGCTCCCTGCGACCGGGAACTTGTGCTCAAAGAAGCTGCCCAACAGGCTCAAGTCCACCGCGATCTCGCCGTGGTCGTGCTCATTCACTATTCCGACGCGGAGTCCGAAGAAGCCGCCATGTCCGGCTGGATAAGAGATCTTAGCGCGCTGCGCTATAAACGCCTGGTGTTCCTGTGGGGCGACCCTATGAAGAACCAAGCTAACACCTTGCGCGTGCTGAAGGATATTTCATTGGAAGCTCGCCCCGTCTCCGCCGGTCCGCCATTGGCGGCGCTAGCTGCCCAAGATTAGCGGATTAAGGCAACCGCTGGTCAACCCACAGCGGCCAGCCTCGCAGCAAAGGGAACTGCACATGTAAAGGCGAGCCTGCGCATGCAGGTTATTGCATGCAGATTACTGTTGACAAGAATGGGTTTATTGCTTCTTATTACCCTGATGATAAACTCAGGTCGGCGCAGCCGTTGTGCGACTAGACCGCGACAATTAATGAAACATATGAACCTCAAACCCGTCACCACACTCATCCTCGCCATCCTCTTTCTTGGCTCGGCCTCAGTTCCCGCGCTGGAGCTGAGCGGTCGCAAGGTGGTCATTGACCCCGGACACGGGGGCAGCGACCCCGGCGCACTGGGCTACAATGGCTCGGCCTGGCCGGATGAAGCCGACTTCAACCTGACGGTAAGCTTGAAGGTGCGCGACTTGTTGCAGGCCGCAGGTTGCAGCGTGGTGATGACCCGCTCGACCGATGTGGCGGTGGATCTCTATGCTCGCCGCGACATTGTGAACGCGAATAACCCGGACGCCTCGCTGTGCATCCACTGCAATTCGTTCTCTGATCCTGCCGCGCATGGCACGGAGACGTTCTGGTGTTCGAGCAACTGCAACGGCGATGCGGGTGCGGACCAGGACCTGGCCACCAAGGTCCAGAATCGGCTGATTCAGTTCCTGGGGCTAACCAGCCGCGGCGTGAAGCAAGACAACTTCGTCATGTGCTCGCCGACGCCGCCTTCGTGCCTGGCGGAGATGTTATTTGTGTCGAACGAGGCCGAGTTCAATCTGATCAACAGCACGGCCGGTCAGAACAGCGCGGCGGCGGCGTTCTTCTATGCGGTGTGCGACCGGGTGGGGGTGGTTGACCCTTCGACGCCCAGCTCGCTGTCGGCGACCGCCGTCTCAGCCAGCCAGATTAACCTGTCGTGGACTGACAACTCCGGCCTTGAGGATTCCTATAAGATTGAACGTGCCACCGCCAGCGGGGGCCCGTGGAGCGAAATCGCCAGCGTCGGTGCGGGTAGTACTTCTTATACCAGCAGCGGCCTGACCGGTGGCACCACCTACTACTACCGCGTCCGCGCCCATGACGGCCAGCTTGGCTACTCCGGCTACTCGGGCACGGCCAGCGCCACCACGCAGGGCGGCGGCGATCCCGTTTACACGGCGACCTGGGGGCCTTACAACGTGAGCGCCAACAACGGCACCGGTTCGGGTTGCCAGACCATCTACTATTCCGCCAGCTACAATCTTGGCAGCTTGAGGACTGGTTGGTGGACAACCACCGAGACCCCGGCGCGCTGCATCTTCCGCGCGGCCGATGCCTACATGGCGACTATGCCGGCCTCGTCTCTGGCCGCCAGCGCTTCGTTCTATATCCAATTCCAGAGTTCGGGGACCTACAGCACAAGCGCTACCAAGAACTTAAACGTTTACAAGGTCAACACGGCCTGGACTTACGGCAGCAGCACCACCTGGGCGGCTGGCTCGCCGTGGGCATCGGCCGGGGGCGACTACAGCGATGTCGGGGCACCGTCCCAATCCGTCGTTTACCCTGCTGACGGCACGGGCTACACGTGGACCTGGTCCGGAGGGGCCAACTGCCATCTTCCCCACGGGGTGATGCTCAAGGGAGCTGAGGAGACCGCCACCACCTACCGCACGGCGTGGAATATTTCCAGTCCGACTCTGTCGGTTACCTACAGCGTGCCGCCCGGCACGACCAACGGCATTATCCGCAATTGGGCCTACCTGGGGTCCTACCTCCAGGGTGGCACGGCGGAGGCGGATCGGACGACGCGCATCAACACCGACTACATTTCCGGCACCTACAATTCGGTTTCGGTGGATGAGGTGAGTGTGCGGCCCAAGAGTGCCGCCAGTTACAACAGCAAGTCGTGGGCAGTGGGCCTTTCGACCAATGATCTGTGTGACCTCAACGGCTATTGCTTCTACAATGACGGCACGTACCACGAATACGGCGTCACCTACTGCGGGGCCTACGTCTATAATTCTGGAGCAGCCCTGACCTCGTACTTGGGAATCGGCTCTGATGACAGTTGCAAGGTGTGGTGGAACGGGAGTGTTGTGAACAGCCACATCGTGGGGCGGGGCACCGCGGCGGATTCAGACTTCTGGGGCAGTGTTACGATCAACAGCGGGTGGAACTTCCTGATGGTCAAGGTGGAGAACGGCGGGACGGGGCACGGGGTATATGCGCGGTTTGCCAACGCGAACCGGACGGCGCTGACCGGGGTCAACCAGTTGACGGTTTACACCAGCGATGCCACAGCGCCCGGGGCGCCGGCGGGTTTGGCGGTTGCCGGGGTGACGAGCGGAGTTTGGCAGAACACGGTGTCGGCTCCGACATTCACGTGGACCTCGGGTGCGGATACTCAGGGCAGCGGCGAGGGCGTTTCGGGCGTGCGGGGACAGAAGTATTACTTTGGGACCAGCGGCAGCGCCACTCCCGGTACCTTCCAAACAGGCGTGAGCTTTGCGCCGGGAGCGCAGGCTGACGGGACGTATTACTTCAAGGTGGATACGGTTGACTACGCCTTGAACGAGTCCGGCGCGGCGGCTTTCACGTTTATGTATGACGGCACGGCCCCGGACGGGATCAGCGGTTTTGGCTCGGCCAGTCCTGGGAGCAGTGATACGGATTGGTATAACAGCGCCGCGGATTTGAGCTGGACCTGGGGTGCGGCCACGGATGCCACCAGCGGTCTGGACGGTTATGCGATCGCGCAGGATCAGGTTCCGGGCACCGAGCCGGGCACAACGCTGACGCATGAGGAGACGGTTACCAGCTACACGCTGGCTGGGCCGCAGGCCAGCGGCGAGTATTGGCTGCACGTGCGGAGCAAGGATAACGCGGGCAACTGGCAGGGGGCTGCCGGCACGGCGCACCGGCGCATCCGCATTGACTCGACAGCGCCGACGGGTGTGAGCATGGGCTTTGGGGCTGTGACGACCGAGAGCATTGAGGTGACCGGCGCGGGCACAGACGCCCATTCGCAGGTGAATGCCTCCACGGGCTACATCTACAGCCACAGCGGTGGCAACAGCGGCGCCACGGGCACGAGCCACGTCTGGACCGGCCTGACGGCGAACACTGAATACACGGGGCTTTTGGTCACTGTGAGCGATCAGGCGGTGCCGACGCCCAACTCGGCAGCCTCCGTGCCTCAGAGCCAGTGGACCTTGTCGGTGCCGCCGACCGAGGTCAGTGTGACTCCCGATACGCCGACACCGTCCTACGGCAGCACGAATCTCTGGACGGCGGTGGGCGGTTTCGGGCCGAGCGCGGTGCACTACTACCGCTATGTCTTTGACCAGTCTCCCACGCACACCTGGACCGACAGCGAACCGCAGTGGTCGAGCGGGACCCTTGCCACCGTGCCGGGTTCAGCGGGCACGTGGTATTTGCACATCAAGGGGTACAATGGCGCGGGTGTCGGCAACGGCGCATACGACTACGCGCTGACCGTGGGGCCCAGGACGCTGACCGTTACGGGAATTCAGGCGGAGAACAAGGTGTATGACGGCACGACGGATGCCACTCTGAACCTTGGCAGCGCGGCGCTGGTCGGCGTTGTGGTCGGGGACGATGTGACGTTGGACACCACGGCAGTGGCGGGCGCCTTTGACGATGCCAACGTTGGGACTGGCAAGGCTGTGACCATATCGGGTCTGGGCCTGACGGGCGACGATGCCGGCAGCTACACGCTGAGCGCGCCGAGCGCGACGGCGGACATCACGGGTGCGGCGACGACCACCGCGCTGGTGTCCTCGGAGAATCCCTCCGCGCCCGGTACGAACGTGACGTTTACGGCGACGGTCAGTTCCGGCGTGGGCACGCCGGGTGGAGAGGTGGTGTTCCTGGCCAACACCGTGCCGTTCAGCACTAACGCTCTGGTAGGCGGTATTGCGGCGGTGGAGACGGCGGTGCTGCCGTTGGGCACGAACCTGGTTGTGGTCGAGTATGCGGTGCAAGGCAACTATCTGGGCAGCAGCGACAGTTTGGAGCAGGTGGTTCAGAGCCTGGTTGTGTGCAGTCAGACCAATGCGGTTGTGGGCATTGCGGACAACCAGGACGGCACCTTCACCCTGACGTTCCTCGGCACGCCGCAGGCGCAGTATTACGTGGTGGGCAGCGGGGATGTGGTTGCGCCGATGAGTTCGTGGGCGGTGTTGGCGGGCAGCACCAACACGGTGAGCGACCCGAGCGGCCTGTGGCAAATCACGGTTACGAACACAGCCGCTCAGCAGTATTATCGTTCGACAGCCGTGGTTCCTTGCCCGTAACGGGGGGAAGGTTCGCAGGCTGGTGCCCGAAGGCGGGAGAGCGGGCCTGCTCCCGGGAGCCTATTGGCTCGCCGGCGAGCAGCGCCCTCGGGCCGGGGGGTTATTCGGCGACGGTATGGGTCAGGATGCGGTTGCTGTGCCCGCCGCGTTCTGCGCTGGCCCGGGCAATCGCAGCCTGCTGCTCCTGAAGGCATTCGGTGCAAATCCCGTGCGTGGTCGGGGTGTCAAAGCCCTGCCGCATGAACTCCTCCAGCGAGATCCACTCCCCCTTGAAATTGATGCGCCGGCACCAGGCGCATACCCGCATGAATTCCTCCAGGTGGCGCACCCGATCCAGAATCCGGCGCGTCGAACGGCTCACCAGAAACCAGACAGCCAGCACCAGCAGCATGTTCAGCGTGGAACGCTGATGCACAAACGCGAACGGATGATCGGAAAAGACCAGCGACGGCAGCTTAAGCAGCTCATCCAGGTAACAAATGACCATCAGCCCCAGGAA
>CAZHEW010000166.1:0-7274 GCA_964531815.1 uncultured Verrucomicrobiota bacterium | reverse complement strand
CTGTAGCCCGGCCCCAGCCATCCTGGATAGACCGCACCCCCCGTACCGCTTACAAATCAAGTGGGAGGAACGCACAGCGGAAATCACCGACGAGAAGAACGAAGTCATCTTCCGGCAAACCGGGGTGCTAGTCCCGGAATTCTGGTCGGCACTGGCTACGAAAGTCGTCGTCTCCAAATACTTTTACGGCGAACAGGGCGCAAGCGAACGTGAGAATAGTGTCCGCCAACTGATCCACCGGGTCTGCCGCACCATCGCCGACTGGGGAGTCAAGGACGGCTATTTCAGCAAAGAGGCTGGCGACGTCTTTTATGCCGAACTGGTCTGGCTTTGCGTCAACCAGTATGGCGCTTTCAACTCGCCGGTGTGGTTCAATGTTGGCCTCCACCATATTTACGGCGTCGGCCGCAATTCCACGCGCGGCAACTGGCGCTACAACCCGAAGACGCAGACGGCCGAGCGCGCTGCCACGCAGTATGAACACCCACAATGCAGCGCCTGCTTCATCCAATCGGTCAAGGACGACATGGAATCCATCATGGACCTGGCCAAGAGCGAGGCGATGCTCTTCAAGTTCGGCTCTGGCACCGGGACCGATTTGACTCCTCTGCGATCGAGCCGGGAGATGCTTTCCGGCGGCGGCCGTCCCAGCGGTCCCCTCTCGTTCCTTCAGGTTTACGACCGGGTCGCCGCCATTGTGAAGTCGGGCGGCAAGACCCGCCGCGCAGCCAAGATGAACACCCTGCGTGACTGGCACGGGGACATCGAGGAGTTCATCGACGCCAAACACCTGGAAGAGAAAAAAGCCTGGGCCTTGATCGATCAAGGCTACGACGGGTCGTTCAACGGGGAGGCGTATGGGAGCGTCAGGTTCCAGAATGAAAACCTGTCCGTGCGCGTGAGCGACGAATTCATGCAGGCCGCGGTGTCCGGCCGGGAGTGGTGGACCAGGGCCGTCACCACGGGCAAGCCGCTGGAAAAGAAAGACGCCGCCAAACTGCTCCTGAAGATCGCGGAAAGCACATGGAACTGCGGCGATCCCGGATTGCAGTACGACAGCACGATTCAGAAATGGCACACGTGCAAGGGCACGGAGCCGATCCATTCCACCAACCCCTGCTCCGAGTACGTGTTTCTCAACAACACCGCGTGCAACCTCGCGTCCCTGAACCTGATGAAATTCAAAGACGAGGACGGGACCTTCGATGTGGACCGTTTCAAGGCCGCGGTGCGCCTCTTCATCACGGCGCAGGAAATCCTGGTGGACAACTCGAGCTATCCTATCCGGGAAATCGCCGAGAACTCTCACATCTTCCGCAGCCTCGGGCTGGGTTACGCCAACCTCGGGTCGCTCATCATGAGCTACGGGCTGGCCTATGACTCGGACGATGCCCGCGCCCTGACCGGGGCCATCACCGCCGTCATGACCGGCGAAGCCTACAAGCAATCGGCGCGCATGGCCGAGCAGCTCGGCCCGTTCGCAGGCTATAAAGACGCGCGCTGCGTAGACGTGGCGGAACCTCTGGCCAAGGACAACGTGGGGTCCATGCTCGGCGTCGTCGAACTGCACCGCGCGGCGGTGAAGGACATCCGCACCTCCCAGAAATTCAATTACATCCGGCAAGCCGCCGAGCACTGCTGGGATGAGGCGCTTGAACTGGGAAAACAACACGGATACCGCAACGCGCAGGTGACCGTGCTGGCCCCCACGGGGACCATCTCCTTCCTGATGGACAGCGATACCACTGGCATCGAACCGGACATTGCGCTGGTCAAATACAAGCTGCTCGCCGGCGGCGGCATGCTGAAGATCGTCAACCGGACAGTGGGCGAAGCGCTGCGCAACCTGGGTTACGCCCCTGAACAGCTTGAGCACATCATCGCGCATATCGAAAAACACGACACCATCGAGGACGTCGCGCTGAACAAGGGCGACGAAGCTGTCAAGCAGGGCCTATCGCAAGAGGGCGATATCGCCAAGAGCGGACTCAAGCCGGAACACCTGCCGGTCTTCGATTGCGCCTTCAAACCCGCGCGAGGCAAACGCAGCCTGCACCCTCTGGCCCACCTGAAGATCATGGGGGCCGCGCAGCCCTTCCTTTCGGGGGCCATCTCCAAGACAGTGAACGTGCCCAACGGAGCCACCATCGAGGAAATCCGCGACATCTACGTGGAAGCCTGGAAGATGGGCCTGAAGTGCGTCGCCATCTACCGCGATGGATCCAAACGCTCACAACCGCTCAACACGAGGAAGCAGGACCAGGTGGGCGAAGAACAGGCCATCCAGAGCCAGCTGGCTCCACTTAAACAGGAGGTGGAACAGCTCCGCAAGCAGGTTGGTCAGCCGGTGCGCCGCCGCATGCCCGAGACGCGCGCGTCCTTCACCCACAAATTCAGCATCGCCGGCCACGAAGGTTACTTCACGGTCGGCCTCTTTGAAGATGGCCAGCCGGGCGAACTTTTCATCACGATGGCCAAGGAGGGCTCGACTATCGGCGGCCTGATGGACACGATCGCTACTCTGGTCAGCCTCTCGCTGCAATACGGAGTGCCGCTGCAGGACCTCGTGCGGAAATTCGCCCACCAACGCTTCGAGCCATCAGGTTACACTGCGAATCCGCAGATCCGCATGGCCAAATCAATCGTCGATTACATCTTCCGTTGGCTCGGCATCACCTTCATCCCCAGCTACGAAAGTGGGGATCTCGAGGCTATCCCCGTGAACCGCCTCAAACACACCTATCCGCGGGTGGCGACACCGGCAACGGAACCGGCCTTGGTTGCCGGCGTCGATGCCGGGAACAATGGCCATCAAACCAAGGCCAAAGCCAAAGGAGTCCGAGCACTGAACGCCGCGATGGCTCACTTCCAATCCGACGCACCACCCTGTCAGAACTGCGGCACAATTATGGTACGCAGCGGGGCGTGCTACCAATGTCCGGGTTGCGCTGAAAGTTCCGGTTGTGGCTAGCGGGTTTCACGTTCTCTTGCGAAGAAACAAGAGCCTCCCCGCTCCCCTACCGGCGCTTCGCCAGCAGGAAGACTTGGGTGAAAAGACAACAACATTACACCATGGAAAGCCCTGACCAACTCCACGAAATGTTCCACATGCAGAAAGCGCTCAACGAACGCATCGGCGTGCATGTGGAGGGTATGAGCGAGAAAGAGAAGACCAAATGGATCTTGAACTACTCCCGTGCCGTGACCCAGGAAATCGCCGAGCTCACCGACACTGTTCCGTGGAAATGGTGGGCCAACTACCAGAAGTTTGACGCACAAAATGCGCGGGTCGAGGTCGTGGACCTTTTCCATTTCGTGATCAGCTTGGCGCAGGTGCTCGGCATGAAAGCCGATGACGTGTTTGAGGCTTACGTCAAAAAGAACGCGGTGAACTTCAGGCGCCAGGCGAGTGGTTACCGCGTGAAAGACGAACACGATTCGAGACACATTTGACCCGAAAAAAACAACACTGACGGCATTATAATGGGGAAACGGCCCACCCGTGGCAATGTGCGACGGGGCGCCGGAGTCGGAAAGAAAGACGCCATGACTCTCGCCATTGCCCAACCTCCAGTAGTGACTGGAGCCAGCCTCGTCAACGCTGCCTGCCGGAAATACCAGGAAGCCGTCGATAAATTCAAACGGGTCGAGGCTGAGTGGCAGACACTCCCCACGCAGGAAGCCGTCATGCTGGTGGTGGAGACCCAAGGGATCCTCCGCGAAACACGGCGACTCCTCGACCAAGGCACTTCCCAAATGACCGGCATGAACAGTCCGGAGTGGGGAGAAGCGACCGGCCACAACACCCGCGATGAGGTTGCCGAGTGCCTACAGGATGCTCAGGACTTGGGTAATCGTGTGGACGACCTGCTGGCCGGCTGCGACCGTCTAATTGAAACCTGCCTGGCTCACCAGGAGACCTACGAACGTTACCAAACGGGGAAGGCTCTTTGCATAGTTCTTGCGGGCGCAATCCTTACGATCGGAGTGGCGCTGTACTTCCTATTGCGCTGACGCACCAGAGACCGGCCTGGGACCGGCGCATCCCTTGGCGTTAAAACGCCGTCACAGAAATTTGCTGATGACGACGCAGGCCCAACGCCACAGGGCATCGGAAATCGCGGGTCAAATCACAAAACTGCGAGGGATAAAGAGCGCGGTTGTTGATGACGATGACGGGTATGGCAGCTTCAACCTCTTCATCGAATTGCGCAACCGCTTGGAGGGGCACCACTACCTCAGCCGGCGCATTGAGTTTGAAATCCCGCTGCACGGGCTCATGGCCCGAATCACCAGGATCATCGAGCGGCATGGCGCAAGGCTGGAATGGCACGAGCCGCCCAGGCGCCAGTACGCGAGACCGGGTCACGGGAAGAAACTGTTCGAGGGTTACAACACAGACAGCTACAAGGTCAGCGTTCATATTCCGCAGCCTGAGGAGGAGGTGCAACGGCAGCGGGAGACGCAACTCGCCTTTGCCTAGCCCGTCCTCCCATGGCGCAACCGCGATGAAGAGCTTCGCTGAACAATGGAAAGGGAACAGATCACCTGGCCATGTTTCAACTTAAGCCACGCGGCTCAGCACACCGAGCACGGACCGCAGCTTTTTGGCGCAGGCCTTGAGGATGTTCATCAGCGTTTTGCTCATACCCCATTATAAAGCAGTGAAACAACCTTCCCAATGACCACAGTCGCCAGTTACCGCATCCCCGGCTTCGGGACAGTCGACGTCGTTCAACAAAACGACGGGAGGAATCGCTTTTGGGACCTGTTTGCAGCGTCGGGCGAATGTCTGAACGAGGGACACCCGTTTTGGAGTGAACCGCGGCGCAAGCAGGTCGAAGCATTTCTCGCTCAGGACCTGAAGGAGGCGCTCGCCCGCATCGAAAAGGAGTGCGAGAGACTCAAGATCACGCAGGAAGACCTGGACGAAGTCATCCATGAAGCGGCTCAGGCAGGCAACCGGAGGCTGAATCAGGTGTCCGAAGAAAAGCAGCAGGAGCGCCTGATCACCACAGCGGAAGAACAGGCGGCCCGGGTCAACAACGGAGGTCGCGCCAGCCAGCTCATTTACCTGCTTGAGGCCTATGGGGAGGCTGGGGCCGTGAAGGCGCTGCAAGGCCGATATGAGACCAACGGCTGACGAAACAATCCGCTTCTATCGGGAGGACGGGGCTTATGTTCTCGTTCACGATGGGACGCTGGATGGCGGAGCAAACCTCCACTACATCATCCGGCTGATCGAGCGGGAAATGCGGCTCAAGCTGAAATCGCTCGGGTACTTCGGGCAGGGCACCCACAGCCAGGAACGCTTCCGTATCGGCCAGCCGATTGATGAGCACGCTTTCGCCCGGAGAACACGTCAACTGCTCCGTTTGCCTCTTGCGGAGCTGGCCGCCTGCCTGATGGCCAAGGGCGTCCTCGGCCCAAAACCGGGCGAACCTGCTTTTGGGGACCTCAATGAAAAGACCGGTGCGGCTGCACTGAAAGAATGGGCAATATCGTATTACGAAGCCAACGAGATTACTTGTCCAGGGAGCCTGAACACCCTCGAACGCAACCGGCTTTTCCGCTGGCGGCGGATACCGTTCGAATACCTGCGGCACAACCTGCAGGGCAGTTATGAAATACCCGTCAAAGTGGAGTGTTACCGCCAGCTCTTGGGGAAAGGGCATCCCCTGCCGCCGCTCATCTGCCGGCGCCGAGGCTGGGATTTGCTCGAGGGCTACCACCGGCTGAGCGCGCACGAGAAGGTGGGAAGCCAGACGATACCGTGCGTGATTATAGGCAGGAGCTAGCAGAAACTTTTTCACCCGAAAGCTCCGGCGGTGTTCGGGGCACAAGCCAAACACAAGTGAACAAAGCAAGAGCATGAGGGACTGGTTTACAGTGGATAAAGATGGCCTGGCCAAAGTCCTTGGCCGCCGCGGCAAGGCGTTTGCCATGTTGGAGCTGATCCAAAACGCATGGGACGCGCCAGGCGCCACCCAGGTTGAAGTCACTTTGAAGCCGGCGACGCGCGGCAGGACCTTGCTCATCGTCGAGGACAACGCACCAAATGGATTCAGCGACTTGGCCCACGCCTACACACTGTTCAAGGAATCAGACAAGAAGGCGGATCCAACGAAACGCGGTCGCTTCGACGTCGGGGAAAAGCTGGTGCTCGCCCTTTGCGACTGTGCGCGCATCTGCACTACCCGGGGGACGCTGATGTTCGATCAGGCCGGCCGCCGTGAACTGCAGGAAAAGCGAGACCAGGGTTCGTTAATCCGCTGCGTGGTGCAAATGACCAAGGCGGAGATGGAAGAGGCCCTCGCCTGGACCAGGAAGCTCTTGCCGCCTGCCGGCATTCTGACCCGGGTCAATGGCGAAAGCATCGCGGCACGTCCGCCCATGGCCACTTTCCAAGCCCGGCTTCAAACGGAGAAATCCAATGCCGCAGGATTCCTCCGGCGGGTGGAACGCCAAACCGAGGTCAAACTGCACGAGCCGTTGCCCGGCGAGCCCGCAATGCTCTATGAAATGGGCATCCCCATCGTGCAGACCGGCGACAAATGGCATTACGACGTCGCCCAGAAAATCCCACTGACACTCGACCGCGAGGGTGTGGCCCCCTCGTTCCTGCGGGATCTCCGGCTGGCCGTGTTCAACCACCTGCACGAACAAGTCACGGCCGAGGACATCAACAGCCCGTGGATAGAACAAGTCGTGGCTGAAAAAGACTGCGCGCCCGGCGCCGTAAAGACATACCTGGATCGGCGTTTCTCCGAGAAACGAGTGGCGTACGACCCCTCGGATCCTGAAGCCAACAAATTGGCCGTTTCCAAGGGCTACACCGTCGTCACCGGCTCAATGATGAGCTCGGGGGCCTGGAAAAATTCCAAGAGCGCTCAGGCCATCCTGCCGGCCGGCCAGGTCACCCCGTCACCCAAGCCCTACAGCCCCGAGGGGCCGCCGCTGAATCTGTTCAAGGAGATCACACTCGAGATGCGGGAGGTGGAACAGCACGCGATGGCCATCGCCCGGGAGGTTCTGAAGCGCGAGATCAGCGTGACCTTCGCCAACGACGCTGCCTGGCCATTTTCGGCCACCTACGGACCCGGGCGGCTCACCTTCAACGTCGGCCGGCTTGGGCGCAAATGGTTCTCCTTGGCGCACAACCGCAAGGGAATCAATGCGCTCCTGATTCACGAGTTCGGCCACGAATACTCCTCGGACCATCTGAGCGAGGACTATCACAATGCGCTCTGCCGCATCGGGGCGGACTTGGTGGA
>CAZHEW010000165.1:0-7274 GCA_964531815.1 uncultured Verrucomicrobiota bacterium | reverse complement strand
CCGCAGGTTTCGGCTGCGCTGTCCCACGCCATGCAGGATGCCGGCCTGGAACTGGCGCCGGCCGCGCGGCGCCTGAACGAGTTCAACGCCGTGCAGAATACATACCTGGGCACCTTTCAAGTCCTGGGCGGACTGGGTTTGCTGCTCGGCAGCGCGGGCCTGGGAGTCGTCGTCCTGCGGAACGTGCTCGAACGGCGCGGCGAACTGGGTCTGCTCCTGGCGGTCGGGTTCCGGCGGAGGCAGTTGCAGCGGCTGGTATTGACCGAGCACGGCGCGTTGCTCGGGGTTGGTCTCGGCTTGGGCGTCGTTGCTGCTGCGGTGGCCGTCCTGCCGGCGATTCTATCCCCCGGGACACAACTGCCCTGCGGGTGGCTGGCGCTGACCCTCGCCGCCGTCCTGCTCAACGGCCTGCTGTGGACGTGGCTGGCCACGGCCTGTGCGCTGCGCGGCAACCTGCTGTCGGCGCTGCGCAACGAGTAACTGCCTTCACGACCGCCCGACAAGTCCCGCGCGGCGTCCCTGCCGAGCCCACGCGGAAGCGCCCCGGCTTCTCCGCCCTGCGGACTCTGTGCGATCTACAGCGAATACTGCGGGATCTTCAGCCTTTTGCCGCCCTTCATCGCCGAGAGATGCGCGTAGTAGCCGGGGACGGTCATGTTCAACGCGTCAATCACATCCACCGCCGGTTTGCGACCCCGAAGAATGGCGTCAATGAAATCATCCGACAGATAGCCGTGCGAACCGCCGTGTCCACCTGCGGAAACCCCCGGCGGCAGCGCGGGTTTCTTGATTTGCAGCCCTTTGGCCAGCGCCTCCTGCAGGCGTTTCTTGCCGGTGGCATCTCCCACAAAACCGTCCACCCGGCCGTTGTGCCCGTCATAGCCGGCGTATTCCCCTCGAATGCGTCCCGCTTCCAGGTATTCCCCCTGGGAAGCGCACCTGATCATGCGGGAAAGCCCGCCTTCACGGGTGCGGAATAACCCAACCTCAGAATTGAAGATGTTGCCGATGAGATTGGGCTGGCGTTTGGCCTTGTCAAACAGGGCCGTGCCCTGGCACTGCACGTCCACGTAACTGCCGTGAGTGACCCAGATGTAGTAAGCCGTCGCATGGGTCGGATACCACATGGGCGCCCCCTTTTTGCGCCAGTCCTTATATGAACCAATCGAAGGCGCTCCCAAAGTGTGCGGATGGCAATACTCTCCTTCCGAATAGACGATGCGGCCGAAGACACCCGCAGCGTAAAGCTTCTCCATGGCATACAAATCATCGTGGAAGACCGAGGTTTCAAACATGGCATACACCAGGTCACGGTTCTTCTTGACGCATTCCAGCAACCTCTCCGCGTCCTCGATGTCGCCGTAGAAGGCGGGCACCGCCGTGCAAACGTGTTTGCCATGATTGAGCACCTCAATGCAATGCCGGGTGTGGGATGGGGCATCGGTCGCCACGAAAATGGCCTCGATGCGATCATCCTTCACCATTTCCTCCAACGAGGGATACGTCTTCTGGCAGTTGACGCGTTTGGCCAGAGCGGCGCAACGGTCAGGGATCAGATCGCTCACCGCCACGACCTCGACGTTGGGATGATTCTGGAATTCAAAGGCCGCCGAAAACTGACACACCCCGTAGCCGACCAAACCGACCCGGACCTTGCGGTCGCTGAAGGGCTTCCATGCCTTGGTCTTGTCGTAATCGGTGCTCGTCTGGTCGAACCCCGGAATGACCTCGGCACTGTGGGCACGGTTTATCATCGAGTGAGCCGCGAACATGGCCGTCGCCGTGCTGCCTAAGAAGGACCGGCGGCTGAGCCTGGTGGAGACATTTCGCTTTGGCTTGTCGTGCTGGCCGTCGGGACGTGGTTGGATATTCATGAATCCCCTTTTAGACCATCGCGCGGGCCGATGCAATCCGCTTTTGGGTCATTCGGAGCCTTCGTTCTTAACCCTCGACAGGGCGGCCCGCCGCCTGGTGGCGCTTGCGCGAACTGGTCCGCACAGGCGGCATCACTGATAGCGGCGCCAGGCCTTCATGGACTCCGCCAGCGTGTCGCGCACGTCGCCCGGGATGCCGTAGCATTGCAGGCCGACCGGGCCGGAGTAGCCGAGTTGGCGCAGCGTCTGGAGGAATGCTGCCATGTCAAAGGAGCCGCGGCCGAGTGGCTGGATATAGCGCGCCCAGCCGGGTTTGTTGTCAAACTCGTCGGCGCCGGAGACCGAGACCGCCCAAAGGCGGGGCATGGCCCTGGCCAGCAACGGTTTGTAGTTGCGGTCGGTGCTGACGCGCAGCCAGTGGCAGAGGTTGAACATCACGCCGACGTTCGGGCGGTCTGCCTTCTCGGCCACGCGGACGGCGTCCTCGATTCGCTCCATCCACATGAAGCTGTGCGGGTAAAGGAGGATCTGGGCGCCGGAGTCGTTGGCAAGGGCGGCCATCTCGCGAATGATCTCGACCGCGCGCGGATCGCCGGCGGGATCGGAGGGCTTCAGGCCGTTTATCAGCAGGGCGAACTGCACGCCGCGGCCTTTGAGCAGCGGCAGGACCTCCTTGAAGCGAGGGTCGTAAGCCTGCTTGCCGGGCGTAATGTCCACGGTCATGGTAATCTGGAACAGCTTGAGCCCGGCGGCATCGAGGGTCTTGAGGCGCTCGGGGATGTTGTCCAGCCACAAGTGGCCGACGCCGTCGTAGCCGAGTTCCTTGAGCACCTGGGCCTGCTGCTCGAGGTTGCGCTTCCTGGAGTCGTGCGTGTCAATGCAGAAGGCGAAGAAGGCATTCGTCCTGGCGCTGGAACGCTCGGCGGGCACCGCCGGCGCCAGCAGTGCGGCGCTCAGGAGCAAAGTGAAGCCCAACGTGTTCCTGCTCATGCGTTGCTGCGGTCTGGTTTTGCGGCTCACCCCTTCCAGGGCCGCTCGCGGTCCTGGGTGCGGCGCAGGGCGTCGGTCGCGATCTTCACGTCGTCATCAATCTCGTAGTCAAACATGCCGGCCAGCACGAAGTCCGCGCCGTTCAGGAAGGCGTAGCGGAAGGCCGTCTGCGGGGGAATGGCCCCGGCGGCCATGGTCTTGAAGGCGATCCAGGGCTTGTCCACCGCTTTCATGACTGCGGCGGTCTCCTCCGGGTTGGCGCACCAGTAGCCGGGGAATTCGTTGTAGGGCCCGGTGATCTCCTCCGGTTTGGGCGCGGTAGGGTAGTTGTGGGAGTGGAAGGTCTTGATGTAGAAGTCCGCTTTCACCCCGAACTCCTCGCAGGCTTTGACCACGTCGAGCGAGTGGCACCCCACGCCGGAAGGCACGCCGAACTCCTTGGGCAGCTCGACCGCTTTGGCGACCAGATCAATCTTGTCTTGCGCCACCAGCGAATCGCCGTGAACGCCCCAGAGGTAGATTGCCTCGCAGCCGTCTTTGATCAGGGCCTCCACGTGGCTGCGGTACTTGGCCATGTCCGGCTCGACGGGCGCGGTGGGGCAGATGATCCACTGGATTTTGCCGCCGCGCTCCTTGCGGTAGCGGCGGAGCAGCGACATCGGGTGCTCCGGGTTGTGCATGGAGACGGTGTTGATGCCGGCGGCCTCGGCCTTTGCCAATGTCTCCAGGATCTTGTCGTCGGTGTTGTAGCGCGCGGCGAGTGAATAGACGTATTTCAAGTCGCGGCTGTGGGTGTAGTGGGTCAGCAGATTGCCGCCGAGGATCAGCCGGCTCACCTCGAGCTTGCCGATCCTGCCTTTGGGCAAGGGGGCCGGTTCGGGGAGCGGCGGAGAGTCTTTGCTGGCCGGGTCTTGCCCGCGCGCGTGCAAGGCCAGGGCGAGGCCGGCGGTGGTGAGGACGGTTTCCTTTACGAAGGAGCGGCGATTCATTTCAGATTGCATAAGCTGCGTTTGCCGGGCCGGCGGTTCTCCGGCCTGGGCAATCTTTACCAGGGCTGGCCGCGCCTGGCGAGCTTTTCATTCCGCCCCGCGTTGCGCGTGCGGCGTTCTCGATCCAGAGCCCCGCCTGCCTATCCCGCGATGGGCGGCTTCTGCTTGTGCCATTCCGTGCTTTGTTCGTAGGCGTGGCCCAATCGCAGGATCGCCTCCTCGCCGAACGGCTTGCCGAGCAACTGCAGCCCGATCGGCAGACGCGGGACGTCGCTGGTAAAGCCGCATGGCACCACCAGGCCGCAGAGGCCCGCCAGGTTGCAGGAGATGGTGAAGATGTCCATGAGGTACATCTGCAGCGGGTCCTCGGACTTCTCGCCGATCTTGAACGCCGCCGTCGGGGAGGTCGGCGTGAGAATGGCATCCACCTTCTCGAACGCCGTCAGGAAATCCTTGCGGATCAGCGTCCGCACCTTCTGCGCCCGCAGGTAATAGGCATCGTAGTAGCCGCTGCTTAGCACGTAGGTGCCCAGAATGATGCGCCGCTTCACTTCCGGGCCGAACCCCGCCCCGCGCGTCCGGCCATACAGCTCGATCGGGTCCGCCCCGTTGACGCGCCGCCCGTAGCGGATGCCGTCGAAGCGGGCCAGGTTGGCGCTGGCCTCCGCCGTGGCGATGATGTAGTAGGTCGCAATCGCGTAATCGGTGTGAGGCAGAGACACCTCCACCACCTCCGCGCCCAGCGTGGTGAACTGCCGCACCGCGGCCTCGACGGCCTGTTTCACCGCGGGCTCCAGCCCCCCGATCATGTATTCCTTCGCCAGGCCCACCTTCAAGCCCTTGATGTCGCCTGTCAGCCCCGCCGCATAATCTCCCACCGGCTGCGGCACGCTGGATGAATCACGGGGATCGTGCCCGCCGATGACGCTTAGCACTGTCGCGGCATCCCGCGTGTCTTTGGCAAAGCAGCCAACCTGGTCGAGCGACGACGCGTAAGCCACCAGCCCGTAGCGAGAGACCCGGCCATAAGACGGCTTGAGCCCGACGCAGCCGCACAGTGACGCCGGCTGGCGGATCGAGCCGCCCGTATCGGAGCCCAGCGCCGCGACGCACTCGTCCGCCGCCACCGCCGCGGCGGATCCGCCGGAGGAACCGCCCGGGATGCGCGACGGGTCCCACGGATTGCGCGTGATCTGGAACGCCGAGTTCTCCGTCGAGCTGCCCATGGCAAACTCGTCCATGTTCAGCCGCCCAAAGACCACCGCGCCGGCTGCCTTCAGCTTCTCGATCACCGTCGCGTCGTAAGGAGAAATGAAACCCTCGAGGATCCGGGAGCCGCAGTTGAGGGGGTGGCCCTTCACCGCGATGACGTCCTTAACCCCGACCGGCACTCCCAGCAAGGGCCGCTGCGCGTGCGTCTGCCCGGCGGCCAGCGCTTTGTCCGCCGCATCCGCCTGCGCCAGCGCGTCCGCCGCGTCATAACTGATGAACGCGCGAATCCGGCCGTCCACGCTCTGAATCCGGTCCAGGCACGCCTGAGTGGCCGCCCGCGCCGAAACCTCGCGCCGGGCCAGCCTGGCCACCAGCTCCGAAATCGTAAGTTGATTCAACATGAGATGCCCGCGGCTCATACTCGGGCCGCGGAACTGGGCCATATAGTGGCGCAGCCACGCTGGCTGTCAATGTTCCGGAAGGCTGGTCAGCACGTTTCGCCGGCCCCGGCGCAGTCAGGCGCAGCGTGGGGAATCGGGTCGGGGGCGGACTTCCGTCTCCCCCGTTTCCTCGGGGCAACAGCCGGCCCGCGCGGCAGATTATTGCCGTACCGTGGGGAGGGCGGCATTGGTGCGGGAGCCAGACCTTCCGGGAACCTGCTGGTGCTTGCCCAGGACGGCCTTTTCAATCAGCGGCGTCAACCGCTGGGCCATGAGGTCGTTGCCGTCGTCGTTGGGGTGCGCCGGATCGGCCAGCTTCGCTTTGTCCGGCTCGCCGAACAGCTCGAGCCCTTCGACCAAGAACATGAGCGGGTCGCCGGCCCGCCGGCGGGTCGTCGCAGCCTGGCGCATCACCGTCCGCAAATCCTCCGACCGCTTCCTGTATTCGGGATCGTTCTCTTCCCTCGTTGAGTAGATGGGGGTCACGCAGAAGATTGGCGCGTCGGGGTGCGCGGTGCGGATCGTGTCCAGCATGCGGTTGTAGCGCTCCGGCTCCGCAGCGCCGTAGGATTTGCCCAGGTCAAACAGATAGCAGCAGGCGTCGAGTTGATTGACCAGGGCCGTCACCTCCGGCTCGGCCTTGCCGGCGCCGCCGAAGCCGAGATTGACAAAGTCAAGGTTAAGCCGCCGGGCCACGGTGGCCGGGTAGGTTCGCGAGGGATGCGCCGCCCCGGTCCCCTGCAAGACGGACGAGCCGTAGCAGACGATTGGACGCTTCAGCGCGAAAGGCGGCGGCGTCCGCAGGTCGGCGCCTGCGTCCAGTCCCACCGCGAAGATCCGCACTTCATTTCTGTGGGGCAGGTAGAGGGTGATGTCCTTCCAGGCGCGGTCCTTGTTCTCGAAGATTACACGGTCCACCCGCTGTGTCCCTTGCGGGCTCACCGAACCCGCATATTCGCCATTCATGAAGGCATCGAACAAACATCGCTTCCCGCCGGCCTGGACAGCCTCGAACCGGAGGCCCAGGAACGTGCTGTTGCAGGAGAAGCGGATGCGGCCTCCGTCGGGGGCCACGGCCCGGTTCCAGACGCCTTTGGGCACGTTGGCCCTGGCGCTCTTCGGCAGGCGCCACAGGTCCGGCGCGTTTTCCTTCAGCCACGGCAGCCCGCGCATTTCCAATTGCGGGTGCGGCAGGTCGAGCCACTTCACCGCGCCGGCGGTTTGCGGCGAAGCAGGCGCCGCCGCGTTCGCCCCACCCGGCGCCAGGAGGCTCGCCGCCAGGCAAGCCAGCAGAAGCCTGGTACATGGGAACAGATGTAATTGGTTAATGCAGCTACGAGGTCGCATAGTTTTGCCTATCATCTCTCAAATGATCCCGCACCGGACAATTATTCGGTTATCGGATGCCTGATTCTGGGGTATTCTCTCGGCATGCGCTATCGAATTCTAGGCGGCACGGGATTGCGGGTGTCGGTGATTGGGTTGGGCACCTGGCAGTTTGGCGGCGAGTGGGGCCGTGCCTTCTCGCAGGCCGACGCGGATGCCATCCTCGACCAGGCGGGCGCGCTCGGGATCAACCTCCTCGACACCGCCGAATGCTACGGCGATCACCTCTCCGAAAGCCTGGTCGGCGATTACCTCAGCCGCCACGACCGCTCGCGCTGGATCGTTGCCACCAAGTTCGGCCATGGCTTCAACCGCTTCATGAACCGGACGGAGGACTTCTCCGTTGCGGGCGTGCGCCAGCAGCTCGAGGCGTCGCTGCGCGC
>CAZHEW010000164.1:0-7309 GCA_964531815.1 uncultured Verrucomicrobiota bacterium | reverse complement strand
TGGAAAACGTCTGCCTGCCCGCGCGCATGGCGCGCACCCCGGCGGCGCAGGCCGAAGCCCGCGGTCGCGAGTTGTTGGCGCGCGTCGGCCTCGAAGCGCGCATGGAGCACAAACCCTACGAGCTGTCCGGCGGCGAACAGCAGCGCGTGGCCATCGCCCGCGCGATGATCAACCAGCCGGACCTCATTCTCGCCGACGAGCCCACCGGCAACCTCGACTCGCACACCGGCGAGGAGATCATCGAACTTCTCTGCGCCCTGCGCGATGAAAAGCAGACCACGCTCATCATGGCTACCCATGACGCCCGCGTCGCCGCCCGTGCCCCCAAGGTGGTCGAACTGGTGGACGGCCAGATCGTGGACGGGACGCTCTGAGTAAGATTTGTTTTGCGGCGCCCGCGTAGCTGCTCTGTGGCCATGCTCGCCGCAAATCGGTGCGCGGCATCCATTGGACCCGACTTGACACACGCAATCCCATCTCCTACCTACGGTGGCGTGCGGACTTACAAATCGGTGCGCCCATCACTTGCCCCTTTGGCGGCAACGCTGCTTGGTTTGATTGTGGCCTTTCACCTGGGGAGCGCTCTGCTGGGGAAATCCATCTTTCGGGCGATCCATCTCGGCACCGCCTTGGAATACGCACAGGGGCCGATAGATTTGTTGCGGCCCATCATCGTTGGGTTCAATGCCACGGGCACGCCGACGGCCCAGGAGTTGCCAATATGGCAGGCGACGGCAGGCTTGTTCTTCAAGGCCGTCGGTTCCACTTGGTACGGCTGGGCGAACCTGATGTCGTTGTCCCTTTTTGCGACGGCGCTTTGGCCCTTTTTCCAAGTAGCCCGGCAGCACACAGACGAACGAACAGCATGGTGGGCCTTGGTCTTTCTGCTGGCCCAGCCGTTGATTGTCGTTTGGTCCGGCACGGCCTCGACGGACAGCTTCTGTTTGGCGGTCACAATCTGGTTTCTGTATTTTGCCGAACAGATGCTGCGCACGGGCAGGGTGCGATGGTGGTGGCCCACAGCGCTGTTTGCTTGTCTGGCCGCCGTTTCCAAGCTGCCCTTCTTCATGGCGGCTGGGTTGTGCAGCGCCTTCTCATTGCTGCGGTACAACGCCCGCTCGTGGGGGCGATGGATTCTGCTAGTCGCCGCCGGCGCCCTGGCCGCGAGCGTCTTTCTGGTGTGGACCCGCTACACTGATTCACTCGCGGCTCAGGCTGAATATCCGTTCCTTGAACTGCGACTATCCCGCAGTCCTTATATCGCGCACTGGTTCTTCGGCGACCTGCATTATCGGCTGAGCGCTGGGCCTTGGTTTAAAGCAGGCTGGCGTTTTCTGCACGCGACCTTGGGCAGTCTGCCGCTGGTCTTGTTGCCGGCGGCTGCCTTGCTTCGGTCAGGGAACCACTTGGCGAAACTGTGGCTCTTGGCCGCCTTCCTGACCACGTTGGTCTTCACTCATGTCGTCCTGGTTCATTATCATTATTATCTCATGTATTGTCCTGCCGTCGCGTTGCTGTGTGGGGCGACGTTGACTCGTTGGGAGGAGTTCTTGGCGCAGGAACTGCCACGGCCCTGGCTGCGACTTGGCTTGGTGGGGTTGGTGCTAGTCGGCTCGGCGACCGACGGAGTCATCACGTCAAAGATCGCCATCGCTTACGACCCCTTTCGGGAGAAAATGGGCGCGCTGCTACATCAGTATACCAAGCCGGATGACAAGCTTATTCTCTGCGGCGGAGACTGGGGTGGGGAGGAATTATTCCGTTCGGGGCGAAAGGGTTTCTACGTTTACAGTCTGGAAACGCTGACTGGGGGAGGAGGAGTCAAGGGCTTGTATGATCTTCTTAGCAGCGAGGCCGATCTGCGCCGCCTGAAATTACTCGGCTACAACAAGCTTGTGCTTATGAGCGAGTCACCCGTGCAATTCGCCGCCCAAGCGGTCAATCCCGGCAGCAAGTATAAGCGGCACGACTATCCAGCTACCATCTCGCCAACAGTTGACGCATGGCCTGATATCTACCGTTCGGCCGACATTTTGATCAAGAAGATCCCTTGAGGCACACTCCTTTCCCGAACCCGCTGTCCCCTTGCTGGCGCCCAAAGGGGACACTCTCAGATGCGCGGCAACTCCCGGTTTGCGGTATTGACCCTGAATGCCTTTGCGGTAGTCTTCGTCCACTTATTGCTGTGACTAAGAACGCACTGACAGATCATTCTATGGATAATAACGCCACTTCTTCCGCCGTCGCGCTGCCGCGCCGGGATTTTCTCAGGAAAACCGCCACTGCCGCCGCCGCGGTCGCTGCCACGCCTTTGCTGCGCGCGCCGGTTTATGGCCAGAACCAGGCCCCCGCCGCCAATGTCGCCGGGGCCAACAACCGCATCCAGGTCGCCATCATCGGCGTCGGTTTCGGCATTGGCCAGAACCACCTCGCCGGCATCCATGAGAAGGCCAACGAGAACAACACCGTCATCACCGCCGCCTGCGACGTGTTCAACAAGCGCCGGGATTTCGCCAAGGCCAAGGCCAACCTCAAGGACGCCGATGTCTATAACGATTACCGCAAGATGCTCGAGCGCAAGGACATTGACGCCGTCCTCATTGCCACGCACGACCCGTTGCACGCGCAGATGACGCTGGACTCGCTGGACTCGGGCCGCCATGTCTATTGTGAGAAGCCGCTCACGCGCTACCTGGGCGAGGCCTTCCAGGTGTATGACAAGGTCAAGAGCAGCGGGAAGGTCTTCCAGGTGGGTTCGCAGGGCTGCTCGGCCGGGGGGTATCACAAGTGCGCCGAGCTGATCAAGGCGGGCAAGATCGGCACATTGGTTTGGGGCCAGGCCTGGTATTCGCGCAACAGCCTGACCGGCGAGTGGAACTACCTCATCGAAAACGAGACCAAGCCGGAGAACATTGACTGGGAGCGGTGGCTGGGGCCCGTGAAACAGCGCGAGCCCTTCAGCGCCGAGCACTACCACCGCTGGCGCAAGTATTACCGCTATTGCGCCGGCCCGCTGGGCGACCTGGCGCCGCATAAAGTGCACCCGGTCATGCTGGCCACCGGCAATCCCGAGTTCCCCGTCCGCGTGGTCTCGATCGGCACCCACAACGTCCACATTGACAAGAACGTGCCCGGCACGCCCGAGCGCGAGATTCCCGAGCACGCACAATTGCTGGCCGAGTTCCCGAGCGGGTTTGTCCTCACGGTGACCTGCTGCACAGTCAACGCCTCAACCCCGGGCACCAGCCTCTTCGGGCACAAGGCCAACCTGGACATTGATGCCACCGGCGGCAAGGTCAACCTCCTGCCGCAGCGCGAGTTTGGCGACGAGATTGATCCCGAGAACTTCGCCAACCTGCAGCCCGAGGAGATTCGCGTCCACGAGAAGAACTGGTTCGATTGCATCCGTTCCGGCAAGCAGCCCAACGCGGACATCGAACTGGCCATCCGGGTGCAAACGGTCATCTCGCTGGCGGAGATGTCCGACCGGTTGAAGGTTGCCTGCCTGTTTGACGAAAAGACCCGCAAGATCACGACCGGCCCCGGCACCGAGGTGAAGCCCATTACCTACGGCACCCTGCCGCAGTCGTAAACGTAAGCACAACGGAGAAAGTAGTGGAGAAATGGAGTGGTGATCTCATCACTCCAGTTTCTATCATTCCATCACCCCAACTCTCCAATTCCATCACTCCATCCCCTCATCACTCTTCCCCAACGCCCCCCGTCACCCTTGCCTGCCACGCGATGGCGACGCGGTTCGAGATCGTGTTGCACGGGCAGAATCCCGCGGCCTTGCGGGCGGCCGGCGAGGAAGCGCTCCGATTGGTCGAGGAACTGGAGTCGAGGCTAAGCCTGTTTCGCCCCGGCAGCGAGATTGCGCGCCTCAACGCCCGTGCCGCCCGGGAGCCCGTCCGGATCACGCCGGAGATATTCGCCTTGCTGCAACACGCGCAAAAGCTGCACGCGGAAAGCGGCGGCGCATTTGACATTACCGTCGCCCCGCTGGTCCGGTGCTGGGGTTTCATGGGCGGCGCCGGCCATCTGGCCCGGCCCGAGGAGGTCGCCGAGGCCCGCGCGAAGGTGGGCATGAACCTGGTGCGCCTGAACCCGGAGGAGTTCACGGTCCAGTTCGCGCGCGACGGCGTGATGCTGGATCTGGGCGCAATCGGCAAGGGCTACGCCGTCGAGCGTGCCGCCGAAGCGCTGCGCGAGGCAGGCGTTGTTAGCGCCCTGCTCCACGGCGGCACCAGCACTGTCCAAGCGATTGGCCAGCCGCCGGGCGAGGAGTTCTGGAAGATAGCTATCGAAACCCCGGCCCCTGCTCCGGAGACTCCGCCGACACTGCTGGCCACGGTGCCGCTTAGAGATGAAGCGATGTCGGTCTCCGGTGTGTGGGGCCACTGCTTCGAGGACGGCGGCCGGACCTTTGGCCATATCCTTGACCCGCGCACCGGCGAGCCGGCCCTGGGCACCGTTCTGGCCGCCGTCGTCCTCCCCTCCGCCACCGAGACCGACGCGTTGTCCACCGCTTTGCTGCCCCTCGGCAGCGCCGGACATGTAACCATCTCCGCCCTTCGCCCAGGCATGCGAACGCTGGTAATCAGCGAATGCGGCGGCAAGTTGAGTGTCGCGGCGCGGGGCATCACGACGCGCCCACCGGCAGGGCAAAACCCCGTTTGAAAAAACATGCCTCTGCGGCTAGGTTCACAGCGAGACGATATGCTTGAAGACCGTCACTATATGCGGCAGCCGTGGTTCCGGGGCCCCGGGTCCGCAACGGTGGTGCTGCTGGTGGTGAACGTGGCTGCGTTCGTCCTTCAGAACCTTCTCTATCGCTTCTCAAGCTTCCCGGTCAACGCTTGCTTTGCCCTGAGCGTCGAGGGGCTGCGCCATGGGTTTGTGTGGCAGTTGCTCACCTACCAGTTCATGCACGGCGGCTGGCTGCACCTGCTGCTCAACTGCTGGGCCATCTATGTCTTTGGCCGCGCCATCGAGGAGACCCTGGGCTGGAAGAGCTTTCTGACGCTGTATTTCTCCAGCGGCGTGGCTGGCGGCCTGTTCCAGGCGATGTTCGGGGTACTGCTGCACGGCGTTTACGCGGCGCCGGTCGTTGGCGCGTCCGCCGGCGCCTTCGGCCTGGTGGCCGCTTTTGCCGCGCTCTACCCGGAGCGGCCGCTGACGTTGCTGTTGTTCTTCGTCATCCCGCTCAGCATGCGGGCCAAGTTCCTGCTGCTGTTCAGCGCGCTGGTGGCCGTGCTCGGAATCCTCGTTCCGACAGATAATATCGCCCACGCCGCGCACCTCGGCGGCATGCTGGCAGGCATCGTGTTCGTCCGCCATGCCGTCCACTGGCATTGGCGCTGGCCGCGTCCCCGCTCCCCCCGCCCGCCCCTCCCGCGCCTGCTGGTCAAGGCCCGCCATCCCCGCCAGCACACAGGCTGGGAGGATAGCCCGCGCATCGCCGACGAGGATCTGCCGCCGGAGGAGTTTCTGAGCAAAGCCGTGGACCCCATCCTGGATAAAATCTCGACCCACGGCATACAAAGCCTCACCGAGCGCGAGCGCCGCATCCTGGAAACCGCGCGCGAGAAGATGGTGAAGAGGTAGGAGTGAAACGTGGTGCGTGGTGCGTGAAACCCGAACCACGGCCTACGCATCACGTTCGCCATTCGCGCCCCCAATTCGCAGCCTGCTCGACAACCGCGTTCCCGCCTTCTAAAGTCGGCCCATGATTCAACGTTACTCGCGCCCGGCAATGCGGGAAATCTGGAGCGAACAGCGCAAACTGGAGATCTGGCTCCGAATCGAATTGCTCGCCAGCGAGGTGCTCTGCGCTGAGGGCCTGGTGCCCCAGAGGGACTTCGCCCAGATGAAGCGGCGGGCCGCCTTCAGCCTCGAACGCTGCAAAGAGCTGGAGCGCACCCTCAACCATGATGTCATTGCTTTCACCACCAATGTCGCCGAGCACATCGGCGCGCCGGCCAGCCGCTGGCTCCACTTCGGCCTGACCAGCAGCGACATCCTCGACACAGCCTTCGCTGTGCAGATGGTGCAATCGGCCGACATTCTCATCGCCGACGTCAAGGCGCTGCGCCGGGTCGTGGCGGCCAAAGCCAGGAAGTATCGCCTCACGCCGATGATCGGCCGCAGCCACGGCATCCACGCCGAGCCGACCACCTTCGGCTTGAAGATGGCGCTGATGTATGACGAGTTTGGCCGCGCCTTGCAGCGGCTCGAAGCGGCCCGCGCGACCGCGGCGGTGGGGAAGCTCTCCGGCGCGGTGGGCACCAGCGCGCACCTGTCCCCGCGCATCGAGGCGTTCGTGTGCCGGAAGCTGGGCCTGCGGCCCGCGCCAATCGCGACGCAAGTTGTCCAGCGCGACCTGCACGCCGAGTTCATCGGCACGCTGGCGCTGGTCGGCGCCAGCATCGAGCGCTGGGCCACCGAGTTCCGCCATTTGCAGCGGACCGAGGTGCTGGAGGCGGAGGAGTTCTTCGCCAATGGCCAGAAAGGTTCCAGCGCCATGCCCCACAAGCGCAACCCCATCACCAGCGAGCGGCTCAGCGGCCTGGCCCGCGTGCTGCGCGGCAACGCCATTGCGGCCCTCGAAAACGTCGCCCTCTGGCACGAGCGCGACATCAGCCACAGCTCGGTCGAGCGCATAATCTTCCCCGACTCCTGCACGCTGTTGAATTACATGCTCGTCACCCTGACGAAGCTGGTGGAGGGGCTGATGGTTTATCCCGAGAACATGAAGCGCAACCTGGCGCTCTCGCTCGGGATGTGGAACTCGCAGACCATTCTGCTGGCGCTCATCAAGAAGGGGCTCACCCGCGAGCAGGCCTACGAACTGGTGCAGCGCAACGCGATGAACACCTGGCAAGCCAAGCACGCCGGCCGCGCGGACGCCGACTTTCTCAGCCAGCTCAAGGGCGATCCCGAGGTGGCAAAGCACTTCAAACGCGGTGAGTTGGAAGCCCTCTGCTCGCTGGACTTCCATTTCCGGGAGGTCAAGAACCGCTTCCGGAAGCTGGGACTGTGAGATCCGCCCCGTGCGGTGCGGAGGGATGAGGGGTCAGTCGTCTGAGCCATGCCCAAGCTTCCCGAAGCCATCAATAAGACGCCGTGCGTGTCTTTGAACCTAGAAACGGCAGTTGATTCTCAATTCCCGCTGGAAGTCCCTGTGCCGGGTGGAAATGCAACTGCTCCGCAGTTCACCCGTTCGGTGACAAGTGCTTGTTTTACAACGTGTTGTATCTAGAGCTTGTCCCAAAAGCTGCCTTTTTCGGAATTAAAGCCCGCGGCGCGG
>CAZHEW010000163.1:6133-7313 GCA_964531815.1 uncultured Verrucomicrobiota bacterium | reverse complement strand
GCGGCGGCCGGCTGCGACGCCGGAAACGCCGCAAAGCCCCGGGCCACCAACTCGGCTGCCTTGGCGTCGCGCACCGTCCGCGTGGCGCTGTCGAGCACGATGACAATGACGCGCCGCCCCTGCCGCGCGGCGGTAACGGCAATCGAATATCCCGAGGCCGCAATGTAACCCGTCTTAAGTCCGTCGCAGCCCTCCACGTGCCCGAGCAGGTGGTTGTGAGTCCGCATGATCACCGTCTTGGCGGGCACGTTCGTGCGAAACGGCCGCTGCCGGGTCGAGGTGTAGCGCAACGTGTCGCGCTGCCGGAGCAGTTGGCGGCACAGGATGGACAGGTCCCGCGCAGTGGTGATGTCATGCTTCTGGCCCGCCGCGGGCGGCAGGCCATGAACGGAACTGAACTCGGTGCTGGTCATCCCCAGCTCGCGGGCGCGCCGGTTCATGAGCGCCACGAATGCCTCCGTGCTGCCGGCGACCTTCTCGGCCAGCGCCACCGCCGCGTCATTGGCCGACTGAATCATCAGCGCGTACAACATCTCGTCCACCGTGAAGGACTCCTTCTCCGCCAGCCATACCTGCGAGCCGCCGGTCCGCGCCGACCTGGCGCTGACGGGCACCGGGTCCGTGAAGGAAAGCTCCTTGCGCTCGATCTTCTCCAGGATGATCAGCAGGTCCATCAGCTTGAGGACACTGGCCGGATAACCTTTCGTGTCCGCCTGGTCTTCGTACAGCACCTTGCCCGTGGCGGCATCCACGACAATCGCCCCCAGCCAGGGATCGCGGCAAATGGGCTTGGCGCGCGTGGATTTGGCCGACGACGGGGCGGCGGTGGACTTGGCAGTTTTTGCCGCGGCGACCGCGGATGCGAGCTGGCCTGCCGCGAACAGCAACGCCAGCCCAAGGGCTGACCACTTCAATGACTTCATTGTTGTATTCAAAGCTGGAATCAAAGCAGCCGTTAGCTTCTTCGCCGCGAGGGCGCCGGTCAAGATCCTACCTGCTCCAGCTAAACATTCGCCTTGCCGCCACGGGCTCGGGAGCTCATGGTTGCGAAGTAAGCTCCCTATATGTTACCAGACTTCGCCACCAGGAACCGGCCAATCCTAGCTATTGTGCTTCAACTCATCCTTGCGGCAGGCTCCCTGCCCGCTCAAACGACCGCTTTCACTTACCAGGGACGGCT
>CAZHEW010000163.1:0-6033 GCA_964531815.1 uncultured Verrucomicrobiota bacterium | reverse complement strand
GCGGCGCCTTACGCAATGTTCGCGGGCGGTCTAGCGCCGGGAGCCTTGATCACGGCTGACGGGGCGGGCATCACCAATCTGAATGGCGCCTTTATCCAAGCCGGGACAATCAATAGCAACCTGCTTGACACCGCGACAGCGGAGCAGTTGGCGCTGGCGGGAAGCGGGGGGGGGGCGCCGAGCACGCTGACGAATATCGCTCTGAGAGACGCAACGGTGCCGCTGTCCTTGGTGGCGACGAATCGGGATGCGAATACAAATCATTTCATGCTTTGGTTCGCGCCAGACGGAACAACCAATAGTGTTTTCAGCACGCTGCGATGGACACAGAATGTACCACGCCCGGCGACTGCCGAAATAACATTCTGGCCGGGGCATAGTTCCGGTGCCCCTGAGCTTATCTTCGCGGCACAGGGAAGCCTTTGCTTCTACTACGATTTCATTCAATGGGGTATGCCGAGCCATTCCGGGCCGACTTACGAGTATTGGAAGTGGACGCAGTGGGGGGCGCAGCTTGACCGGGAGACGGGCGAAACCAACTTCAGCCTGTGGCCGGGAGCGACGTGGTGTTTTCAGGCGCTGGTGCGGACAAATAGCAGTCTAACGAGTGTGGTGACGGCTGGCAGTTTGGGGCCAACGTCCGGCAGCATGAAGATGCCGACGATGCAGTTCCGGCCCACGAGCACGAACGGGAGCGCGGCGTGGATTTGGATGGATGATTTCAACCCGTCTCAAAGGCAAAGTGCGAGTGGAGTCGTGACGGGCTGGGGAACCAATACACACTATTGGTTCAGCGACAACACCTACACCGAGCGTTTCAGAATCACGGCGGGACCGGACGGCGGAGTGTCGTTCAACGGCACGCTCAAGGTGAACGGAGCGATGGGGATTACAACAAACTACCCGATGCCCAACGGCGATATAATGAGCGTCAGCAACGGGATCATCGTGTTCCTTGGCCCGCCGCCGCCGTATGTGTGGCACGAGGTTGCCACGAACTACCTGGCGCGAATCAACACGGAACTAGCCTCCCCTCTGGCCACCAACGTCAATCAGTTTGTGGCGGACGCGGCCCCGAGCGGGGTGTTGACCAACCTGGACGGGTGCTATCTTTTTCCGGGTGACCAAGGCATGAACGCCCAGAACCTGCTCAGCACGAGCTACACCCTGACTTACTCAGGCACGTTTGTCAGCAACGATGCGACCGGCCTCGAGGGAGATGGTTCAGGCTACGCCGACACGCACTGGGTCAATTCGCAAGTCAACTCGGGCACGCTCTGGTTCTACAGCAGCAAGAACGGCACGATCCCATCCGCCACGACGTATGTGGGCGTGTTTGGGGCGAGAGACAACGAGGACATAACGGGCATGTATCTCGTTTCTACGGATAGCCAATGGCACGGCGGCATCAATGGCGCGAAGTGGGGTGGAACCGTTGGCATCGTCACCAATGCCGCGCCCGGTTCAATCTGTCTCGTCCGTGCGGGATCGAATCAGTGTTATGTTTACACGAATGGGGCCACAACACCTTATGTTAGCTTTGCTACGGCAAGCTCGGCTGTGCCGGCCAATTCCGTCTGGCTCCTGGGAATGAACAATACCGGGGGAAACACGTTCAACGCTTGGGATGGAAAGCTGCAGGGGTTCGCTGTGGGTACCAACGCTATCAGTGGGGCGCAGTGTGCGGCTTTATATAGTGCGATGACTAACTTTAACGCGAGGATGGGGCGCTAACGACCAAACCGAATGACTGGGCAACCTCCCGGCAATGGAGGTCATGGCACAACGATATCTGGCCCCTCAATGGTGAGCTTTTCCCAGCGCGGGCAGCATTGCTGTCCCCAGGGGAGCGGGTTGGAGTGAAGGCGAGGAGGGCGCCCAACGGCAGCGTTCCAGCTAACAGGACTGGGGCAGCAGCGTTCCGCCGCTCACCCGCCAGCGCTGCGCCGCGCGGCCGGCCGCCTCGGGCCAGTTGGCCTCGGTCGCCGTCATGAAAACCTGGCCGCGCGCCTGCTCGGCCCGGTCCAGCAGGGGCAGGAAACCGCCGCGGCGCCTCGCATCCAGCTCGCCCATGATGTCGTCAATGAGCAGGATCGGCGGCGAGCCGTGCAGGCCGGCCAGGTACTCCGCCTGCGCCAGCTTGAGCGCGATGGCCAGCGTGCGCTTCTGGCCCTCGCTGCCAAACGCCGCCGCCGGCTGGTCGTTCAGCCGCAGCTCCAGCTCGTCGCGATGCGGCCCCACCAGCGTCGAGCGATACACCCGTTCCCGCTGGCGGGATTGCGCCAGCTCGACCGCAAAATCCCGCTTCACGCTGGGCCGGTAGTCCAGCAGCAGCTCCTCGGCGCCGCTCGAGATGCGCCGATAAGCCAGGCGGGCCAGCGGCGAGAGCTTCGGAATCAATTCCCGCCGCAGCCGCATCACCTCGTCGCCTGCCTTGACCAGCTCGCTCGAAAAGCCCTCCAGCGCCACCGGATCGGACGCCGGGGATTTCAGCAGCGCGTTGCGCGAGCGCAGCGCCCGCGTGTAACGCTGCAACAGCGGCAGATAGGCCGGGTGTGTCTGGGACAACAGCAGGTCCAGGAACCGCCGACGCGCCCGCCCCGCCCCCTTCACCAACTGCAGGTCTTCCGTGCAGAAAACCACCGTCCGCAGCGCGCCCAGGTAATCCGTCAGCTTGCGCACCGGCCGCGCATCCAGGCTCAGGCTCCGTTCCGAGGCGGACCAATACAGCTTGATGTCATGGTCCCCCTGCCCGACCACCTTGCCGCCGACAAAGTAGCCCTTCTGCCCGTGCCGAATCATCTGCGCGCCGCCCACGCCGCGGAACGACCGCAGCGTGGCCATGAGGTAAATGGCCTCCAGCACATTGGTCTTGCCCTGGGCGTTGTCGCCCAGCAACAGGTGAAAGCCGGGGACAAAATCCACATCCAGCCGCGCGTAATTGCGGAAATTCCGGAGGCGCAAATGAGCCAGATGCATGGCCTCAGCATGAAGGCCGCCCGCCCCCCGGGCGAGATTTTTCCCCCCGCCAGCTCGGGCCTGGAAGCGGATCGCCCAGGCAACCGTGCGCGGCAGAGCCCCGCCGGCTTCAGGCAGGCGCCCTGACCGCACTTGCGCCTTTGCAGTTTGGGTTTGCTATGAGAAGGCGGATCGGAGAAGAAAACAGCATGCGCGAGCGCGAATCCCCGGCAGGCAGTATGAATAATCCAGTGCTTGGTTGCACCAGTAACCTGCACCGGCTCCGCCGCGTGCCCCCGCGCGGCGCTATCGCTCATCGCTGCAATCAAGCACTAAAACGAACACCGGGGTCACCTAACCCTGCTGGTGCGCCGGGCGCACTTGAGAAAGGGAAGCGGCGGACCCTGAACCATAGCAAGGACGGAATACGAAGCATGAACCAGAACATCAGCCGCCGAGCAACAACTCTCCGGGCCGGCCTATGCGCCCTGGTGCTCGGGACGGGGCTGGCGGCGCAGGCGGCGGCGCCGGTCATCACGAATCTGACCCTGGCGGGCGCGACGGCGCAGTTTGGCGTTTACAGTGACCTGGGCATCACCAACCAGATCCAATGCTGCACCAACCTGGGCCAGCCCGGGTGGGAGGTGTTGACGAACCTGGTGGTGACCGAAAGCCCGTATTGGTATGTGCACGCAGGGGCGCTGGCGGTCTCGCCGCGGTTCTACCGTGTAGAAGCGCTGGCGGGAGGCACCCCCTCGGTCCAGCCCATATCCAACATGGTGTGGATCCCGAGCGGGAGCTTCACGATGGGCAGTCCGGAGAGCGAACCGGCGAGCTACAGCTGGGAGCGGCCGCAGACGCAGGTGACGCTCAGCCAGGGGTTCTGGCTGGGGAAGTATGAGGTTACGCAAGGGGAGTATCTGTCGGTGATGGGCAGCAATCCCAGTTACTTCACTGGGGACCTGAGCCGGCCGGTCGAGTGTGTGAGTTGGAATGATGCGGTGGCTTATTGCGCGGCGTTGACACAGCGGGAGCGGGCGGCGGGGCGGCTGCCGGCGGGGTATGAGTATCGGCTGCCGACGGAGGCGCAGTGGGAGTATGCGTGCCGGGCGGGGACGACCACGCCATTCCATTATGGTGAGGAGTTGAGGTCGGGCATGGCGAACTTCTATGGCTACTACGAGTACCTGGTGAGCGATCCATATCACTACAATCCGTCAGGCATTTATCTTGGGCGGACGGAGTCGGTAGGCAGTTATGCGCCGAACGCTTGGGGTTTGCACGACATGCATGGGAACGTGTGGGAGTGGTGTTTGGACTGGTTTGGTGCCTATCCTGGCGGGAGTGTGAGTGACCCGACCGGGCCTACTACGGGCTCGGTCCGGGTCCTCCGGGGCGGCGGTTGGGACAGCGGCGCGTACGACTGCCGGTCGGCGTTCCGGAGCGGGGGCATCCCGGGCGACTGGGGCCTCGTCGCGGGGTTCCGCGCGGCCCTAGTATCAGTTCCTTGAGGACCTGAGCTAAAGAAGGACAGGCCGGAAGCCGAGTGGAGCCGCCCCGGCGCAGGCGGCGAGGGACGAGCCGCCGGCGCAGGGGTGGCGGGGCGAGGGTCGAGGGGGCGGAGCCCGCTCGTTTGCCGATGGCTCGGCTTGCGCGCACCGGCAGACTCACCCCGACTCCGCCCGCTCCTGCCCGGCTTCCCCATCGCAGCCGGCGCGTCAGGAGCCTGAGCCATCCTGACCCGGTCGAAACGGCGTGCCAGTCGCATTCCCCCTCGCCATGCCCTCCCCACCCGGGGCGAGTGCCAGATTGCAGAGATGAGCGACATCGCCGCGTGCCCCCGCGCGGCGGACCCTGTATCGCTTACTTGTGCAACCAAGCGCCAGTACCCCAGTGTTACCTCCGTTCTACCTCCGTTCTACCTCCGTAGCAGGTCCGTTCCAGACACGGAGGTGGAACGGAGGTAGAACGGAGCTACTACGGGGGTATCAGCTTGCAACCACGGCAATGGCAGCTATTTGCCAAGCCAGGAACTCCTGGCCGGGCAGAATTGGCTCAGGCTGGTCCTGTTGCCACCAGCCTTGCGGCAGAAAAGGCGAGGTTCCTCGATAATACAGCCTTTGTGGGGGTATCAGAGAGATTCCTCACCGGAGCGCCGACATTCCTGTCGGCCCGTTTGTGGACCCTTGGCTGGGCTGAGAGGAATGTCGGCACTCCAACCCTGCCGTTGCCGGAGAGTGAGATGCGCCGATCCCGGCCCCAGCACATGAAGAAAAGTGTGGCGCACTTTGCTCGTTTTCGGCAATAATCGCGGGCTTGAATCTATGAAATGTAACAAATACTGCTTTGCAATCGTTCTTTTATTCATGGCGCTACTGGCTTCAACTGGGGTTTACGCCAGTGAGGCCGACATCAAAATCCCGCCGCTGGATACGGTGAGATTCGCGGGGTTGCAGGGCATGACCGGCACGGCGCTGATGTACCTGGGCCTGGTGATCTGCGTGATTGGAGCCGTGTTCGGCCTGGTCCAGTACAGCCAGACCAAAGCCCTTCCGGTGCACAGTTCCATGCGCAACGTGTCGAACATGATCTGGGAGACCTGCAAGACCTACCTGTTCACCCAGGGCAAATTCCTTGCCATTCTCTGGGCGCTGATTGCCGCCTGCATGGTTTATTACTTTGGCGTGCTCTCCCAGATGAGCGTCGTCAATGTCATCGTCATCCTGCTGGCCTCGATTTTGGGCATCCTTGGCTCCTACGGGGTGGCCTGGTTCGGCATCCGCATCAACACGGTCGCCAACTCCCGCACCGCCTTTTCGGCGCTCAAGGGCAAGCCTTATGCCACTTTGGGCATCCCGCTGCGTTCGGGCATGAGCGTCGGCCTGTTGCTGGTAGCGGTCGAGCTGTTCTTCATGATTTGCATCCTGGTGTTCCTGCCGCGCGACCTGGTTGGCCCGTGCTTTATCGGGTTTGCCATCGGGGAATCCCTCGGGGCCTCGGTGCTCCGCATCTGCGGCGGCATCTTCACCAAGATCGCCGACATCGGCTCCGACCTGATGAAGATCGTCTTCAAGC
>CAZHEW010000162.1:0-7329 GCA_964531815.1 uncultured Verrucomicrobiota bacterium | reverse complement strand
CATCGTGGCCGGTGTCCCGCCGACCATCACGACCCAGCCGCAAAGCCAGACCGTTGGGGCCGGCACAACTGTCACATTCACTGTGGCGGCTACCGGCACAGCCCCCTTAAGCTACCAATGGCGCCTGGCCGGCACCAACCTGCCGGGGGCCACCGCCAGCAGCTTCACCCGGACCAATGTCCAACTCCCCGACGCGGGCAACTACTCCGTTGTCGTGGCCAACGGCGCGGGCTCGGTCACCAGCTCTGACGCAATTCTGACCGTAAACGCGCCGCCGGTTATTACCGCCCAACCGCAAGGCCAGACAGTGACCCAGGGCGACGATGCCAGCTTCACCGTGCTCGCCACCGGCTCGCCGGTGTTGAAATACCAGTGGCGCTTTGGCGGCGCCAATCTCCCGGGGGCTACCGGGTCCAGCTACACGCTCGGCAACGTCCAGCCCTCCCATGCGGGAGACTACTCTGTTGTAGTGACCAATTCCTTCGGCATTGTCGAAAGCTCCAATGCCACTCTGGTTGTGCTCGTGCCCCCGGCAATTCTCGCCCAACCGCTTAGCCAGATCGTCCCGCCGGGCTCCAACGCGACGTTCACTGTCACCGCCGCAGGCACCGCCCCGCTCAGCTACCAATGGCGCTTTGAGGGCGATGATCTGCCCGGCGCCACGACCAGCGTCTTCACCCGCACCAACGTTCAGCCCGCCAATGCGGGCAACTACTCGGTCATGGTCACCAATCTCGCCGGCGGCGTCCTCAGCTCCAACGCGACGCTCACCCTCAGCGCTCCTCAGCCGGTGGGGCTCCTGTCCCCCGCGCGCCTGGGGAACGGCCAGTTCCAGTTCACGGTAACCGGCGCCGTCAACCAGGCATTCAGCATCCACGCCTCGACCGACCTCCTGGTCTGGACTTCCCTTAGCACTAACACGCTCACCAACGGCGTCCAGGTGTACGTTGACCCCGCGGCGACCAACTACACCCGCCGCTTCTACCGCGGACTGTCGGCACCGTGAGAGGCCCGCCGCACGCCCCGCAGTTTACAGCGGACGGAATTGTCCGTTCAGGCCCAAGGCATACATGATGGTGTTGGTTCCGCCTGCCCGGAAGACGTAGATCAATTGGATGTTGGCAGCGTTGAGTTGCGCCAGAGTGGCAGGCGGCACGCCGGGGTCCAAGCGCGGTTCGAAGATGTATTCCTCCGTGAAATTATGGTGGCCGGGGCCGTAGGTCTGGGAATAGCGGTTGGTCAGCACGATGAGGTCGGCGGTCAGGCCGGTGATGCGGGTCTCGGCAAACTGCAGCAGCGGAGCGGTGTAGATCATGACACCGTCGGGGCGCTTGGGCCAGTAGAACGTGGTCTGGATGGCAACGCCATTGGTGTGGAGGGTCCGCTGCTGAGGCACGGCGTCCGGCGTCAGCACCGGCTGCAATTCCAGCGAAACGGCCTCGCTGGTGACTTTGCCTGAAACACCGGAACTGCTGATGACCGGCATGGCGGTCGCATAGGTGACGGCGACTCTCTTGGCGAAATCCGCCTGGGTGAACACCGGCGGCTCTGCGCCGGTCACATTGGTCTTTAAGGTCGTCTCCAGCCGCCACGAGCGGCGGTTGGCCGCGGCGCCCGTGGTCCAGTAATTGGTGCTCCCCGACGGCGAGACGGAGGCGTTGGGCCAGCCGCCGAGCGGACCGCTGAGCGTCTGAATAACGCCGTTGTTGTCCGTGTATTCGCAAGTGCCCTCCGTGTAAATCCCCCCGGCCAGGTTCGTCGCCGCCAGCCAGATGTTGGTCGTATGGAGGTTCCAGAGCGACTTGAGCCGGTGGTTGGCGAACACACTGCCGCCTTCCGCTTGCACCACCGAGCACGTCACCGGCTCATCAACCAGAAAAGCCATCACCGAGTTGGTCGCGCTGGACTGCGGCAGTCCCCGCACCTGCTTTACCACGAGTCCCTGGTAGAGGTCTTTCTTGTACTCGAAGTCGAGGCAGAAGCCGTTCTTGGCCGGATAGAACTGGCGAAACGCGCAGCCGACCCGAGTGAAGAGGTCCAGGAACCCGCGATAATCAACCTGCCAATCCATGACATAGTCGCCCAGCGGGACGAGCGACGAGTACTGTTTCAGGGTCAACTTGTAGGATGTCCCGCTGTAGCGCGTGCCATTGACGATCTCCGGCACTGAGCTCCCGTCGGGGTTGGTGACGGACACGGCGCCGAGCTGCGTCACCAGGTCGCCCGTGGCATTGGTGCTGTAAGGTGTAAAGGTGAAGACGGGCGTGGCCACGCCGTTGGCCAGTTCCTCCTCGTCGGGAAACGAGTGATGCACCAGCACCCCCATGGCCACCTCGCTCTCGTTCACCCGGTGCATGAGCCGTTCGAGGCAGGCATCGTCATTGTAGAAGCTCGCATAGACTTTTTGGATCGCACGGAACACGCCCCGTTCATCGGCTTCGTCGGGGTCGCAATGCGAGGGGCCAGCGGTGTCTCCATCCATGTCATCCGGCAGGCACCCGCTGTAACTGTCGTACAGCCCCGCCCCGGTGAATTGCTCCGCGTCTTCCACGTTCGTCGAGCTCCGGAACCGTATCTTGCGCAACGGGTTGAACCAGCCCAGCAGCGCGTTGGTGATCGCCTGTTGCTGCGGGCCCGTGAATTTGGCCGTCTTGGTAAACAGACTGCGGATTCCGGCCAGGTTGGTCTTGAGCGAGACAATGTCAGGCGGATAATTCGTGTAGGGCGCCAGGCGCGAAGCGATCTCCGCCCGCAAGGTCGCGCCGCCCGGCAGCGTTTGGTCCAGGAATGCGTCCCACAAGTCAAACGAGAAGGCAATGGCCACCGGGCAGTTGGTGGGAATCGCGCGCCGCAGCAGCCCATAATTGGCGGCCTTGCCGCCAAAATACCGGATATCGGTCGGCACCAGGGCATCCGTGTTCGTCCAGAAGGCCCCGTAGCTCTGCTTGGGCAGGTAGTTGATCGGGGCCGGCACCTTCAACGCCACCAACTGCGCTTCCGACGCCGGATCGAGCTGCCCTTCCACGTCCAACACCTTGATCTGCGCCGCACCAAAGCTGACCGTCGCCCGCAAGATCACCTTGCGGCCCGCCAACCCGAGCACTCGCGCCTGCTCCTCCGCCTCCGGCAGATACACGAACGGCGTCCCGAACGACTGCGACAGGATCGCCGTGTGCGAGTTGGGGGAGGACGGACTCAGCGTTATAATGCCCGCCACCAGCGGCATGTCCAAAGGGACCCCGTCGGTGAGCAAAATGTCCTCCGGTCGCAGCCGCCCATCCGCGTATGCCGCGGACACCTCGGCCGCCGCAAAATACTTCAATTGTCCCAGCGCCCAGCCGGCAGCATAACAGGTGTTGACCGTGACCCAACGGCCGAGCGAGGTCACCGGCACCCCCAGTGCCGCAAACGCCTCCGCGTTAGTCCGCGCTGCTTCGCTCTGCTCCAGCGCAGGCATGTAATACGCCGTTACGCTGTTGGAGGGATATATCGTTGCGCAGACCAACTCGAACCACCGGCTGATTTCCTCCGGCGGGTAAACATCCAGCCCGATAAACTGCACCCCATACTCCGCATACGTCGGCGCCGGCGGATACAGCACCGTTCCCATGACCACCTGCTGGTTGGTGCGATAGAGCGACACCGCGTCAAACTCCGCGTAGCTCATGCCCAGGAAGGGCGGCAGGCGCTGCGTCGCGAAGTCGTAGTGAAACAGGTACTTCCGGCTGTCCTGGTAATAGACCCGTGTCGGCTCGTCAAGCAGAATGGCAAACTTCACCCACGTGACCTTTTGGGCGGCGTTTGTGGATTGGAACGGGTCAGCGGGATAGAGAATCTGGTTCTTCCAGTCATTGGTCAGATCGCGAGGCGCCGCCGCCAGCCGATAGAACCGCCGGTCTAAAGCCGAGCTGCCCGCGTCGGGATAGGCGAACAGCGCGTTATGCAGGCTGCCGATATTCGTCCAGGCGGCCAGGTTGGTCGAGGCGTGCAGCGTCAGCACGGTATTGCTCTGGAAGGTGCTTTTGAGCCGCATCCAGGCAGTGCCGGACGCCGGCGGGAGGATCTCCAAACGCGGCGCGCCCGCCTGCGCGGAAGCGCACATCAGCAGCATCAGCACAAAACCCCAGTTGAGCCCCCTGGCCCAGGCATGACAAACCTCAATTCGCCGCGCGGCTCTTCGAGGGGTATGGCGTCGCAGATTAAACAGCTTCATAGGCCGGCCACGGAGGCAGCAACCGGGATATGCCCCCCCCGTGCCGTCCCAGCTTCTGCTCTCCAGGAACATAATAAAAGCCAATCTCGCGCGTTTGTCGAGCCAAATCCGCATTCATCTTGCGCCTTCCTTTCATTCAGCATACGGCTACAAGGACTCCTGCCGGGATGACAAGACAGCGCGCCCCGAACAGAAATGGTGACGTCCCGGAATTCGGGGGCTGAATTCAGAGATTGAAGGGAGCAGACCCCAAGGGCGCCGCGACAAGGCTCAACCAACCAGACACTTACGAACAATCGCAGTCTGGTATGAGCCCCTGGCAACGTGAGGCCGGCTTCGGAATTGGGCCCTTCCGCCGGCAGATTATGCCTGGCGGAGCCCGCCGGCCAGTCGCTCTTGGGCTGACGCGTCCGCCAACTGTTCCCATTCCAATTCGTTGCCTCCCCGTCCCACTACCGGAGAACCTCTAACTTCAAGTTAGAGGTCCTCCGGTAGTGGGACGGGGAGAGGACGGTGAGGAGACGGTGGGGCGCAGGTGAAGAAAGCGTGCAGAATTGCTGTGAGACCAGGTTCTTGCCCAGGTGCGAGGCGAAATGGCTCGGATTGGCTCCCGACCGGGCTTGACCGGCTAGCGCTGGGGATGGCGACCAAAAACCGGGAGTCCGCCTCGCAACCCACTTCGGAGGCGCTGGCAACCGTTGTCGCATAGCCCCAGCTTTGGCGCTGCCAAAGAATTAGCTTCTGCCGGGAGGGCAAGTCGTGTTCAATTTCAACACTTATGAGCCAAACGCACCCGCTGACGACGACAACTTTCGAGTTGCCGGGATACCGGGTGGTCAGATCACTCGGCGTGGTGCGCGGCATTGTGGTGCGCTCGCGCTCGATCATCGGCAATTTGGGAGCGCACCTCCAAAGTCTGATTGGCGGCAACATCTCTCTCTATACGACACTCTGCGAGCGGACCCGCGAGGAAGCGTTCAACCAGATGATCGCGCACGCGGGGGAACTGGGGGCCAACGCAGTCGTTGGCATCCGTTACGATGCGACGGAGATCGGGCCGGGCATAACCGAGGTATTGTGCTACGGCACGGCCGTATCGGTAGAGAGCCAAGGGTAGTTGATAATGGTTTAAGTTGATGGCTCAACCTGCCATGCTGGAAGGGTCGGGTCCGACATCGTCAATAATCAATTCGCAACCAATAATGAGATATGGCTGGACATAGCAAATGGGCAAAGGTCAAGCACTTCAAGGGCGCGGTGGACGCCAAACGAGGCAAGATCTTCTCCAAGTTGAGCAAGGAAATCACCATCGCGGCCAAGATCGGCGGCGGCGACCCGGACCTGAACGCGCGCCTGCGGATGGTGCTGCTCAAATGCCGGGGCGCCAACATGCCGAGCGACAACATCGAGCGCGCCATCAAGAAGGGGACCGGCGGCGGCGAGACGGCGAACTTCGAGGATCTGACCTACGAGATTTATGGGCCGCATGGGGTGGCGGTGCTGGTCGAGGTGAGCACCGACAACCGCAACCGCAGCGCCTCGGAAATCCGCAGCGTGGTCACCAAGAACGGCGGCAGCATTGCCACTCAAGGCTCGGTCACCCGCTTGTTTCATCGCAAAGGGCAGATCATCATCCCGCGCGACGCTGCCGACGAAGACTCGCTGATGGAAGTGGCGCTGGAGGCCGGCGCGGAGGATTTCAAGGCCGACCCACAAGGCTACGAAATCATCACGACCCCGGCGCAGTTCGAGGCCGTGCACAAACAGATCGAAGCCAAAGGCATCAAGGCCGACGTCGCAGCAGTGACGGAACTCCCCACGGTCACCGTGCCGCTGCCGGACGACAAGGCGGTCGCCGCCGTGGACAAGCTGATTGAGGCATTGGAAGACCATGACGACGTGAAGGAAGTGTATTCCAATGCCGAATCGCCGGAGGGGGCGGCTGGGACCGGCGGGTAGCACCAGCCAACCACAAGGCCTTAGGGAGGCAAGCCGCGTGTCTCAGGTGCATTTACTTTGGTGCTTTAGGCACCGGTCGTGCCTATGACCATTAAGCCGCTCGGCACAGCCACTCCGACGGCGCGATTCCTTGCCTGGCTGGCGGGGGTGGTGTTTCGTCATCGGCGGATGTTCCTCTATCCGCAGTTGGCGCTGTTTGTCGTCTGCATCCTCGTGACGGTCAAGTATCCCGGAATTGAATTCAACACGAACCGCAATGATCTGGTGGGCGCGAACAAGAAGTACCACCAGAACTTCCTCCGCCTCAAGAAAGAGTTCCCGACCCAGGACGACCTGGTGGTGGTGGTGGAGAGCGGGAACGCGGAAAAGAACCGTCAGTTTGTCGAACGTCTCGGCGCCAAGCTCGAGGCGGAAACCAACCTGTTTGACCATATCTTCTACAAAGGCGATCTCAAGATGCTTGGGGCCAAGGCCCTGCTGTTCGTGCCCGAGAAGGACCTGGCCGATCTGCACCTGATCCTGAAGGATTTTCAGCCGTTTATCGCGCAGTTTACCCGCACGACGAATCTTATTTCGTTCTTCAACATGATCTGCACTCAGTTCCGGACGGCAAAACAGGAGGCAAGCGCCGCCAACGAATCGCTCGTCAAGGCCCTGCCGGCGCTGGAGCGCATCATCACCCAGGCCACCGCCTGCCTGCGCCGTGCGGGCACGCCTCCCTCACCGGGCATCACCGCCCTGTTCGACCCGGGAGAGGAAGCCCAGCAGCAGATGTACATCACGTTCGCCCAAGGGCGGATTTACCTGGTGACTGCCCAGGCGCCGACCGAAGAACTGAACACCTCCGCCGTGTTGGGCTTGCGGCAGTTGGTGGCGGAAACCAAGCTCGAGGTCCCCGGCCTCAACGTGGGGCTGACGGGCGAGCCGGTGTTGGAGTTGGATGAAATGGCCCAATCGCAGAAGGACACCACTCTGGCCACTATTGTGGCGCTGGCCCTTTGCGGGCTCATTTTCATCTATGGCTATCAGGAGACGGGCCGCCCGATAAAGGCGACGCTCTGTTTAATTGTCGGCCTGGGCTACACCCTCGGCTTTGCAACCCTGGTCATCGGCCATCTGAACATCCTGACCATTACCTTCATGCCGATCCTGATTGG
>CAZHEW010000161.1:0-7359 GCA_964531815.1 uncultured Verrucomicrobiota bacterium | reverse complement strand
AAGATTTCTATCATTCGCACCTGCTCCATGGCAAACCGTGGAAGCTGCTGCTCATCCGCACCGGCAACATTCGCGCGCGGGAATTGAAGACCCTATTCCAACAACATCTGCCGACCATTATGGACTCGCTGGAATCCAATTCGATCGTCGAACTGGACCGGCAGGCGGTTAAGGTGCTCGCCTGAGCGCGACCGTGTCTGAAGGACAACCGGTGAGCGCTTCCAAGCCGTCCGCTCTTAGTACGTCCGGAAGACCCGATAGTATCGCTGCGGCCTGTCCGGCTGGAGCGCATCACAAATGCTCGTCATCGAGTTGGTGGCCAGGCATGGGCCTCCCAGCGCTGCCCCGGCGCTCGCGAGGGCGGAAGTGCGAAATTCAACCTGATAATAGCCATTGGATTCAGAGGGCCAGTATACCTCCACCTGGCCAGCCGCGACCCGTCGGATCGAAACCACCGGCGCACAAGGGGGGCGCCGGCAATAGTCAATCATGTTAAGGAACAGCGCCACATTCGAGGCATAGCAACCGTTCGTGCCAGTCCCAAACTGGTTTATGTCTGAGTAGATGACGACGCGTCCGGAACCACGGCAGATAGTATTCGCTTCAATGACCGCCAGCGTGACGCCGAGCGAATTGGTCGCCAGCGCTTTGGCAAAGGGTCCAAGATCACTGAGGCGGCCCGGGAAGTTCTCGACGAAGGAAGACACCGAGCCGAAGGGACCGGCGGTGATGGGATGGCTTGGGAGATTGCAGACTATGGCGGTCTGAAGGTTAGGCACAACGATCCCGGCTGATTCTGGCCGCGCCGCTTACCGCGCCTGGCGCACGCGGATGGTGTATTTCTTCGCGAGATTGTTCATGGAGGTGAACTTGACATCCTCCGTGCCGTTCTCGGTCAGAATCACCATGACAAAGGGCGTCTCGTCGCCGGTCGAGAAGGCGTTCTGGTCTTTGAAGACGCAGTTGGCCTGGACTTCGATGCGGCGGTTTTCGCGATTGCGCAGGTGGGCGACAACCTCCAGCCGGCCATCCGGCAGGGTCTGCGCCTGCAGGCCGCTGCACGTCACCGAGCGCCGGACCGCGCGGTCCATCAGGATCACCGGTTCCGTGCCCTCGTAGGCGGGAGTCTTGGAGGTCTGCGGGAGATAAGGCCCTTTGTCGTAGGTGCTGCAACCGGCGGCCAGCAGCACGACGCCACCGGCGGCGAGGAGTGATTGGAATGCTCTTTTCATAATGTTTGCGGGGTAACGGATGTGTCGCTCACGAAGACGACCTTGTCACGGTCCGTCGTCGTGATGTTGAGGGTGATGGTCTTGGTCAGGTTCGTCTGAACCTGGCCGGCGGAATTGAGGAATTGGATGGTGGCGACATGCTGGCCCGCGGGCAAAGGCACGCTGGCAAAGCTCAGATAGCGCGGCAGGTTATCCCAAGTCCGGGTATCCGCCGCCGGCACGGTTGCGGCCGAGACCAGTTTGGTGGCCAGGCCGGCCAGCGCGATCCCCAGCCCCACTTCCTGGGCCGTGCGGTCGCGGCTGGCCGCCGCGGTGGTGAAGCCGCCCAGCATTGCCACGGTTCCGGCGGCGTCCGTGGTGGACTTGAACACGGCTTTGTTGCCGAGGATGTGATCCATCACCCGCCCGCCGCGCGTCGTGGCCTGGAAACCAACGTCATCGGTCGGCGCAATGGGAATCTGCAGCGAATTAACCCTCAGCACGGCGGAAGCGACAGGGGAAGCGGGGGTGTTGAGGCGGAGTTCCTGCCCGTATTGGCCGGTCGCGTACTTGGTCGGGCCGGGGCCGAACTCGACGAAGAACAGCGCATTGGCCTCGGGCAGTCCGGGCGGCAGCTTGACCCCTTTGGCATTGGCCTGCGCGCGCTTGAAGGCATCCGAGCCGTCGCCGCCCAGTTTGGCCGTTGCCAGGCCATCGAGGTGCTCGGGCAGCACCCAGTCACCGGCGTATTCGTGCTGCTCGGTGTCGCTGTCCTCGAACTCCGCGCTGCGGAAGCAGGCGCGGGCGTTGTCCCGTTCGCCGTCCATCCAATACAGGATGCCGCGATAGATATAGGCCATGGCCCGCTCGTAGGGCTCGCCGATGAAGGTCTTCTTCGCCTCGGCGTGGAAATAGCTCCGCGACTTCTTCGCGTCCTTGTCCTTGCCATAGATCCCGCCCAGCGTCAGCAGGGCGTCGTCCAGGTTCTGTTTGGCGAGGTCGAACTTCCCCTGCCGCATGGCCGCCGCCGCCAGCCGGTACTGCCAAAGCACACGGTCCCGCGCTGGGCCGTTGGCGATGGCGTTGGGAGCATCCGCCATGATGTCGCCCGTCAGCGCCACCGCCGGCTTCTTAGTCGTGGCGCAGCCGGCCAGACTCACCGCCACGGCCAGCAGCGCCGGCTGCCAGAAAAATCTCATCGCTTCGCCCCGCGGTGCCGCCTAGCGGTAGGCGGCGTCCTCCAGCCCCTGCTTTTTGAGCTCGGCCGCGTCTTCCCACACGATGGCGCTGGTCCGGGCGTCAATCAGGTGGAAATCGTAGAGGATGTAATCGCTCGTGCCGGCTTTGGTGCGCGTGGACAGCCCTTGCAGCGAACCGGTCAGGAAGTAATCCGCGCCTTTGAACTCCTGCACGCTGGGATCGGAGCTGGCGGTAACCGCGCCCTCGCGCTTGCGGTTGCGCTCCTTTTCCAGCTCCTCCATCTGGTTGCGCGCCAGGAACACGACCTTGCCCCGCGTCTTCGAGTTGAGTTGATACCGGATGCGCGTCAGGAAGATGTCCTTGTTGATGGGAAAACGGGTCTGGTTATCCACCGGATTGAGCACGATGGTCGGCGGCGTCGCCGCGTTGGCGATCTGCGGGATGCCCAGGATGCTCCGGGACATCTTGTCGGCCACCATCACCAGGTCTTGCGACTCCACGCCGGTGCCCGCCACAAAGCCCTGCTCGTCGGCGTTCAGGTGCGTCACCGGCACGCCGGAGGGATTCTTCACGCCGCTGGTGGCGCAACCGGCGATCAGCGCAGCCACCGCCGCGCCGCAAACAGGTGCTGTAATTCGAGTCAACATTGATTTCATAAGTTAGTGAGTTTGGATTTCAGGCCTTAAAAAGTCGGCGCATCCGGCACGCGCGGGGCGTCCGGAATCTGATGAGCCGGCGCCGGCGGCGGGGCCGGCCAATAAACTTGTCGCATCGGTTGGGCCGGGGGCGCGGGCGCTCGCGTTGGCGGAGCGACGATTGCGGGCGCCTGGACCGACGGAGGGGTTGCCTGGGCCGCGGCCCAGTTCCGTTCATTCTTCTGCGCCGCCGCCTCCGCCACGCTGCCCAAGACAAGACCCGAAGCCGCCCCGATACCGGCCCCTTCCCAGCCGTGGTCAGTGCCCACGCCGATCAACCCGCCCGCCAGCGCGCCCAACAACGTGCCGCCGACGGCGTAATTTGGCCGCGGCGGGGCAGGCGCATAAACGGGCACATAAGCGCATGGCGGCGCATAAACGTAACCGTAACCGGGCTGGACATAGGTGGTCGCCGGATAGTAGCAGGCCGGCTGCGAGGCGTAGTAATGCTGCCGCTGCGCTTCGCCCACAACCGCCCCCGCCAGCAGCCCGACTCCGGCGCCGATGGCGGCGCCCTCTCCCGAAAAGCCGTGATGGCAGTCCCCGCCCGCAATCCCGCCGATCATCGTGCCCAGGAACGCGCCGCTTAATGCCTCGGGGCTAAACAGTTGCGCCCGTGCGCCTGTTAGCCCGCAGCATACCAAAGTGACCAGAATAAGCCTTTTCATGGCCTTACATCCACTTCGACGCTAATATTGCACATTTATTCGCCAATACGCTATCCCCAAATCCCGAAATCCTCAAGCCAGCGCGCAGCTCAATTTCCGGCAGCGTCCCGAAGCTGGGGGGGCATGCGGCAACGGTTGACGGCGCCTCGCAACCGGGCTGCGACGCGGACTCCCGGTCATGAACGCCTTCCCCGGTCCAACCCAGCCAAGCCCTGTCGGAAGCCCATCCGCGCCCTTCCGCCCCGCACAGGAACAACCACCTGTCCGCACGGCACTTTCGCACCTCCTACGCACCCAAGCCCCACCCTCTGGCCATGGTCCTGCCCCCATCCCATCTCTGGCGCGTTTGTTACATGGAAAGTCTGGCGGGGCACCGGGCCCAAGACACACCTGCCACTGAGGATGCCTCCGACTGCCTCATTCAGAGCCGCAGGGGGCCCCCCACATAGCCTCCCCCTGGCTCCCACATGGCTACCACCTGGCTTAATAGAAATTCTATTAAGCCATGTGGTAGCCAGGGGCTACGGGGGTGGCACGAAATGTCGGCGGCTCCGCAGGCTATCCCCAGCCCGCACCCGGTCAGGTCTCTGAAGTCCTCCGCCTCAAGGGATTCTCAATCTTGTAGATCCGGAAGCGGATGCCCTGTCAGCTCCCAGCCCAGAAGAAAGCCCCCGGCACAATCCGGCACCGCCCGGCCGCGGTTATGGCAGCGCCAGCAACCGTCGGGCGATTTGACTCCGAACTTTCAGCACCGTCCCATGGCGATGCCCATCGGGAAAAGACATGAGCTTGGAACAGTCTTCCCAGTGCCGGAGGTCCTTCGAGCGGACAGCCCCGTAGTAATGGGGTTCCGCGTAGTGATCGAAATAGACCAGGTATTCCCCCTTGATCCGGATCACCGATGGGCCTTCCACCCAATCCCGGGTGAACGGCGCGCTCGGCTCGCTGAACGGGCCATCGGGCCGATCAGCCACCGCATATCGCAGGTTCTTTTTCAGCGGCTGCTTCCGCTCATCCTTGAAGAAGAGGTAGAATGTGCCGCGAGCCTTGAACAAGGTGGCGTCAATGGCATTGAAACCGGGGTCATAAAGCAACCGCGACTCCCCGAACGCCTGGAAATCCGCCGTTGTGGTGTAGTAGAAGCGGTGGTTGTAGCCGTCGTCGCCGGTATCGTCCGTCTCCGGGAACCTGCCCGGAATGGTGCTGGACCAAAACAGCATCCAGCGGCGCCGCGCCTGATCGTAGAAGATTTCCGGGGCCCAAATGTTGCGCGCACGCGGCTCCTGGTCCATCAGGGCAATGGCTCGCTGCTCCGACCAGGTAATGAGATCCTTTGAGTGTGCGTGGCCAATGGTCTTGCCCTTGTCCGCAGTCCAGCCGCTCGTCCACACCAAATGGAACGTGCCGTCCGGTCCTTCTGCCAGGCAGGGATCACGCATTATCTTGTAGGCGCCCACCTGGGGCTTGAGGAAAGAGCGATCTCCCATCAATGCCTGCCACTGGTAGCCGTTCGTGCTCCAGGCCAGGTGCAAGCCGTCCTCGCCATTGCCCCTGAAGGAAGTGAACACGAAGTATTGAGCCGCCCGGCTGTGGGTGTGGAAAAGAACACATGCCACCAGGGCCAGGAGCCGGGCGCAGCCATACAGCTGGCGGCGGACTTCGAGTTTCATACCCATGCCCGCGCCGTCACCAGGTAAAAGGCGAGGCCCGAAAAGACTGGCACGCCGAAGAAGAAGCAGTGCGGCACAGGTTCCAGAGCGTTCATACGAAGCGGATTAGACACGAAATCAAACCGTCAGGGAAGAGCGATTGGGCGGAAATGGTGGGTTGGCTGGGACTCGAACCCAGGACCAACGGCTTAAAAGCACACCGCGCAAAGCGCGGTTGCACCCCTGAAAACAAAGGGTTTATTGCACGTCAAAAAATCGGTTGCCAGCCTGTTGACAAAGTGCCGACTATCGGCGAGAATGAGGACTAATGAAAACAACGGTTATGAAAAACGCAACGGCCGCCGAAGCCGCTGGCCTAAACATCATTCCCCTGTTGCCGTCCAAGGCGCCCGAGAAACCGGCTGACGTTTCCCGGCATCGGTTCAAGATTCTGCAATTCGAGAACCGAGGCGGAAGCCAAGCATGGAGAGTCACGGGCAGCCGGCGCGACGGCAGCCGAGTGCGGGAAAACTTCTCAGACCAACGGGCAGCCGAGACACGCCGAAGCCAGCTTGAAGCTGAATACTTCTCACGGACGCATGAGGACTCCGCCCTCCGGGCAACCCGGTTGACCGATACTCAACTGCGAATTGCGGAAAGCTCTTTCATGCGACTGGACGATGACGAGGAAATGCTGCGGGCGATCAATCATTGGCTTGAGCATGGCCGGAAGCAGAGCGTTGCCGAGTCTCCCCGGCTCGACGAAGCGGTTGAGGCGTTCAAGCAATGGCTGGACACTACGCCGACACTTCGGGACCGCACCAAGGGCAATCTGCGGCTGCGGGTTAACGTGTTCGCCAACGGCATCGGCAACTTGCGCGTTGCGGACATCACCCCGGACGTCATCGAGGACTTTCTCGACAAGCGCAATGTCTCCCCCGCTTCCCGCGACAACGACCGCCGCGCCGCTTCCAGGTTCTTCCGATGGTGCATTGAACGGCCCCGCCGCTGGGCAACGGTGAACCCTTGCCGGGAGGTGCGGGTTGAGAAAAACGGAGACGCCGCCGCCCCCGCTGTGCTCACCATTGCCAATTGCAAGGCACTACTGCGAGCCGCCGAGACGCACCGCAAGGGCCGGCTGGCTCCCTACGTTGCGCTGTGCCTCTTTGGCGGGTTGCGGCCCTTCGAGGCGGCCCGCCTGCGATGGGAGCAAGTGAACCTGGCCGACAAGGAAATCCGCATCGAAGCGAACCAGACCAAGACCAAGCGAGCGCGGGTCATTGCGATTGATAACACGCTGGCCGCATGGCTCAGGGCCTACCAGGGCAAGCCGCTTTACCCGGCGAACTGGCGGAGAGACTTCGACACGATCAAAGCCGTGGCTGGTTTCGGCAATCCTGAGCGCTTCCCCAAAGAGCAACGGGAGAAAATCGGGAAGCTGAAACCGTGGCCCGATGATGTGTTGCGCCATACAGGAATATCCCATTACTTCCGCTCGACTGGCAGCTATGGCAGAACGGCGGAGCAATTCGGCAACAGCGAGGCCATAATCAAACGCCACTACCAGGGCCGTGTGAGCACCGAGGACACAAAGCAGTTCTATGCGCTGCTGCCCAAGAAGGGGGGCCGGAAGTGAGCGCGTCATTGATGAACGGCAGCGACTGGCAGGGCGAGAACGTAGCCGGCTGGTGGCTATCCGAGAAGCTCAACGGCTGGCGCTGCTATTGGGATGGGCGGATGTTCCTGACAAGGCAGGGCACGCCCTACGATGCGCCGGCATGGTTTGCCGCAGGGATGCCCGCCACGCCACTGGACGGCGAATTATGGGCCGGGCCGGGCAGCACGCACGATCACGTTACCCGGGCCGTGCGGGGCGGAGACTGGCAACGGCTAATCTTTCGCCCCTTCGATGTTCCAATCGCGGGCACCACCATTG
>CAZHEW010000160.1:0-7384 GCA_964531815.1 uncultured Verrucomicrobiota bacterium | reverse complement strand
CTCCAGGATGGCGCTGCCGTAGCCGCCCGGCAAGACGCCATCTTCCATCGTAACCAGCACGTCGGCTGCGCCGCCAAAAAACTCCGTCACCGCAGTGTCCAAAGGCTTGATGAAGCGAGGGTTGACAAGCGCAACGTCATACCCTTCGGCGGACAACTGGGCTGCGACCTGCCGCCCGAGCGCCATCATGTTGCCTAAGGGGAACAGGGCCACCCTGCGCCCGCCGGTGTTGGCGAAGTTGCGAATGACCTCGGCCTTGCCGATCTCGATCAGCCGGGGTTGGTCCTTGATCCGGACGCCCTCGGCCGGCCCACGGGGGTAGCGGATGAACGTCGGGTGCGGCTCATGGGAGGCTGTGAACATCATGTCCACCAGTTCATCCTCGTCCTTGGGCGCCATGGCGATGCAGTTGGGCACCGGCCGAACGAAGGCGATGTCGAACAGCCCGTGATGCGTCGGACCGTCCTGCGCCGAAAGCCCCGCGCGGTCCATGCAGAACATCACCGGCAAGTCCTGCAGCGCCGCGTCGTGCACGATGCAATCGTAAGCGCGCTGAAGGAAGGTCGAGTAGATCGCGCAGACGGGGTGGAAGCCCATGCTGGCCATGCCGCAGGCGAACAAAACGGCGTGCTCCTCGGCGATGCCCACGTCGTAGTAGCGGTTGGGCATGGCCTTTTCCAAATACTTCAAGCCGGTGCCGCTTGGCATGGCTGCGGTGATGCCGACAATGGAATTGTCTTTCTGACAAAGCCGGACCAGGGCCTGACCGAAGACGTCCTGCCAGTTTGGGGGCACGCCGGGCAGGGCAGGCGCAGTGGCTCCCGTCACAACGTCGTAAGGGCCCAGACCGTGGAACTTCTCGGGGTTCTTGAGCGCGGCTGCGTAACCTTTGCCCTTCTGGGTCAGAACATGAATAACGAGGGGCCGATCACACGTCTTGGCAAACTCCAGTGTGCTGATCAGCAGGGGGAGGTTGTGTCCGTCAATCGGACCCAGGTACCGCAGCCCCATCTCCTCAAAGATCAGGCTGCTGCCGTAACCGCCGCGGCCATCCACCTCCACCCCGCTCTGGCTGGGCTGGAGGCCAACGTCAGTGATGGCGCCCTTGAATCCCTCCTCGGCTTTGTGCGCAAGTTTCAAGGCGATCTCCCCCTTGGGCAGGCGCCGCATGAAACGCTCGAAATCCCGGGCGAGCTTGTTATAGGAAGGATGGGTGATCAGCCGGTTCAGGTAGGTGGATATGGCGCCGACGTTCTTGGCTATGCCCCATTCATTGTCGTTCAGGATACCGACGAACCGCTTGGTCGTGTGGGCGATGTTGTTCATCGCCTCGAACGAAATGCCGTTGGTCAGGGCTGCGTCGCCAAAGATCGCCACGACGTTTTCATCGCTGCCGCGCTGATCCCGGGCGGCGCAAATGCCCAGGGCGGCGGATAAAGCCGTGCCGGCATGCGCCGCGCCGTAGCAATCGTGTTCGCTCTCCGAGCGCAAGGCGAAACCGCTCAGGCCACCGGTGCTGCGAATGGTGTCAAACCGGCTCTTGCGGCCGGTAAGGAGTTTATGGACATAGATCTGGTGGCTCACGTCCCAGACAAACTTGTCTTTGGGCGTGTTGAAGACGCAGTGCAGCGCCAGTGTCAACTCGACCACGCCGAGGTTGGGGCCGAGATGCCCCCCGTGTCGGGCTAGAACGGTGATAAGTTCCTGCCGGATTTCCTCGGCCAGTTCTGTCAGTTGTGGCAGCGTCAGCTTCTTGACGTGCGTTGGGCTGTCCACCATCTCGAGATATCGGCTCATGTCTGGGCGTTGGAGGGATGGAATATCAGAGGACCAGAGTCAATGCTCCCATACTCCGATGCGGCTTTGTTCTATTCGCTTGCGTCCTCCGGCGACGCGAGAGGTTTGAGCTTCATTTCACCTGCCGCGGTTTTCTCTAACTGCCGGATCTTAACTTCGGCTTCCGCCAGCTTCTCCTGGCACGCCCTGGCCAGGCGCGTGCCCTCCTCGTATTTGACCAGCAAGGTTTCCAGCGGCAAATCGTCCGACTCCATCGCGGCAACCAGCGTCTCCAGCTTCTTCAAGGCCTCTTCAAAGGGCAAACTGGCAGCTTTAGCGGGGCTGCTTTGACCCGCATTTCTCGGAGCACTCGGCATAACTGGAGATTAGGACAAACCCGCCCACCCGTCCAGTGTTGAGTTTGATAACCGAGTGCGAATTGGGGCAGGGGAAGATGGGGGGGATGCGGTGTCAGGCAGGCGGGTCGTGCTTCCGGACGCGATCGGCAAATTCCAGCAGCCTGGCAAGGGTATTGAGTTTGCTGGCTTGCATTTCAGCACTGAACCGTTAGTTATAATGTAACTGGCGCCCTGTCGTCTCATATATGAAGATTGTTGTTCACGCTGTCAAGTGCCTGATGTTCTGCTCACTGGCGGTTGGTGGTTCCCTTTTGGCCGAAACGTCCGCTGTTACTCAAACCAACCTGAACCTGCGGGTCATGGCCGCCAACCTGACTTCAGGGGGCATGACTTACCAGACCGCCGGCCTTAACATCCTCAAGGGGCTCAAGCCGGACATCGTGGCCATTCAGGAATTTAACTACGCCAACAATAGCGCGGCTGACTTCCGCCAAATGCTGGATACGACTTTCGACACCAACTTCGTCTACTACCGTGAGTCGGGCTACAGCATTCCCAACGGCATCATCAGCCGTTTCACCATCCTGGCCGCCGGATCATGGGATGACCCCGAGGTCAACGACCGCGGTTTCGCCTGGGCGCAGTTGGATGTGCCGGGCTCCAATGATCTATATGTGGTCAGCGTGCATCTATACAACAGTGGCAGTGCCAGCGACCGCAACAACGAGGCCATCGCCGTCAAGAACAACATTGCAGCGAATTTCCCGGCGAACGCGTGGGTGGTCGTGGCGGGCGATTTAAACACTGACACGCGGTCCGAGGCTGCCGTTAATACCTTCAAGACCTTTCTCAGCGATGACCCCATTCCTACCGATGCCCAGTCAGGCGGGGATATGGATACCAACGAACCGCGCAACAAGCCTTACGACTACGTCTTGCCCAGCTTCTCCTTTGCCACCAACCTGGCCCCCGTTCTTCTCCCCTCGCGCGTCTATGCCAATGGCCTGGTGTTTGACTCAGCCGTCTACACCCCTTTGAGCGACGTGGCGCCCGTGAGCTATGGCGACTCGCACGTCAGCGGCATGCAGCACATGGCGGTAATCAAGGACTTCACGATTGCCTACACGATCACCAACTCTTATTCCGACGCGCCTGCAATCACCGCCCAGCCCGAAAGCCAGACTGTCGAACCAGGCGGCAACGCTGCTTTCACCGTGGTTGCCAGCGGCGCGCCAACGCTCCACTACCAGTGGCGATTTGGAACCTCCAACCTGGCCGGCGCGACCGCCAGCACGCTGACGCTTACGAATGTGCAATCCGGCAATGCCGGCACTTACTCCGTGGTCATCACCAACTTCGCAGGCAGCGTCACGAGCTCCCCGGCCACCTTGACTGTCGGCACCGCCCCGGTCATCGTCACCCACCCGCAGAGCCAAAGTGTCAATGCCGGCGCGACTGTCGCGTTCAGCGTCACGAGTTCAGGAACCGCTCCGCTTGCTTACCAATGGCGGTTCAATGGCGCCAACCTCGCCGGCGCCACCGAGAGCAGTTGCCTGCTGACTAACGTCCAGAGCCAAGACGCGGGCAGCTACTCGGTCGTGATCACCAACCTTCTCGGCGCCACGACCAGCTCCAATGCCGTTTTGACCGTTAATGCGCCGCCCATCGTCACCGCCCAACCCCAAAGCCAGACTGTTGCCCCCGGCCAGGATGCCACCTTCACCGTCACCGCGACCGGGGCGGCGCCCCTCTCTTACCAGTGGCGCTTCAACGGCACCCCCCTCGTCGGAGCAACCGGGACCAGTTATACGCGACCCAATACCCAGCCTAGCGATGCCGGCAGCTATTCTGTTGTGATCACCAACCTGGCAGGTTCGGCTGTCAGCGTGGATGCCATCCTGACGGTTGCGGTCGCGCAGGGCAGTGTTATTGCCCAGTGGGACTTTAACAGCCTGACGCCCGACGGTTTGACAACCACCGGCACATTGGCGCCCTCGACCGGCAGCGGCACCGCCGCTTACGTCGGGGGCACAAAGGCGCCCGGCAGCGGTGAATTTGCTGCCGGCGGTCCAACTGATACAAATACCACCGACAACAGCGGCTGGAACACGTCGTATTACCCGGCTGCAACCGTCAGCAACAAGACCGCGGGTGTGAAATTCGCAGTCAGCACTGCCGGCAGACAGAATGTCAGTGTTTCGTGGGACCAGCGGGAAAGCAGCACCGGCAGCAAATACGTCCGGCTGCGTTACACCACCAACGGCACGGACTTTATTGACTTCCCGACGTCGGTCTCCGTGGCTGGGACCAGTTGGAAATCCACGACCAACAGCCTGGCGAGTGTCGGCGGTGTGAACGACAATCCCAGTTTTGCCTTTCAGATCGTGGCGGAGTTCGAGAGCACCGCCACGGGAGCAGGCAACCCAAATTACGTAGGCGCTTCTGGCACCTACGGTACCAGCGGCACCATCCGCTTCGACATGGTAACCGTGTCCGGCACGGCCATCCCGACGGCCACGCCTCCCGTCATCACCTCCCAACCGGCAAGCCAAATGGTCAATCAGGGCGCGGCCGCAACATTCAGTGTGCTCGCTACCGGCACAGCTCCGCTCAGTTACCAGTGGCGCTACAATGCCTCGGTGCTTTCCGGAGCGACCGCCAGCGCCTATACGCGCAGCAACATCCAACCGGCCGACATCGGCAGTTACTCGGTCGTGGTGAGCAATTCCGCGGGAACGGCGATCAGCTCGAACGCGCTGCTTCGTCTGGTAGTTCCGGCGCCCACCCTGGCGATGGAGTCGGCCCAGGTCATTCGTTGGCAAGGCCTCAGCAACCTGACGTACATCGTCCAGGCGAAAACCAACATCGAGCAAACCAACTGGGTAACGGTGGGCACCGCCACCTCGCCCGAGACGAGCGTGTCATTCACAAATCAGGCCGAAACGCCGCGGCAGTTCTTCCGCGTGCTGTGTCCCTGATCACTCCTCAACCTTGCTGAGGACCTCGCCCGCTTTCAGCCGGGTCTTCAAGCGCTGGCCGGCTTTGACCTCGGCCGCCGCGCGCAAGACCTGGCCGCTTGCCGCGTCAGTGGTGATGGAGTAGCCGCGGCCCAGCACTTGCTCCGGCCCAAGCAACCGCAGACGGACCTCGAGCGTGTCCAACTGGGCTCGCCGGTCTTCCAAGCGCTGGCGCGCGCGCTCGCGCAGGCGCTGGTCCGCCTGCTGGAACATTTCCCGCTTCTGCCTTAAGAGCGCCGCCGGTCGGACCCGCGCCAACCGCTCCGCCAGGTTGCGCCAGGTTTGCCGCTGCTGCCGCGCCCCCTGTCTCACGCAACGCAACAGGCTCGTTTGCGCCTCATCGAGACGCTGCACCCAATCGTTCAACCGGCGGCGCGGATGTACCCGGGCCAGGCGCTGCGTGGCTTGGGTCAGCACATAGCGCTTGTCCTCCATCTGCTGCAGCGCCGATTGGCGGAGACGCCCGGGGGCTTCAGACAGGAACTGGCCGCTCGCAAAGACGCCCTCAGTAATGATCTCCGCCGCTGCGCTGGGAGTGGCGGCGCGCACGTCGGCCACAAAGTCACTGATAGTAAAGTCTATTTCGTGTCCCACCGCCGAGACGACCGGCAGGGCCGACTCGAAGATCGCCCGCGCGACCACCTCCTCGTTGAAGGCCCACAGGTCTTCCAGGCTGCCGCCGCCGCGGGTGACCAATATCAAATCTATCGCCAACCCCCGATCGCCAAACGCCAATTGAGCGGCATTAAACTCATTAAGCAGGCGAACGGCCGCAGCGATTTCCACCGCTGCGCCTTCCCCCTGCACGCGGCACGGCGCCAGAACTATTTCAAGCGCCGGATTACGGCGTTCTACCACGTGGAGCACATCGCGAATGGCGGCGCCGGTGGGCGAGGTGGCCAGGCCAATGCGCTGTGGATAGCGCGGCAGCGGGCGTTTCCGTTCGGGCGCAAACAGGCCCTCGGCTTTGAGTCGTTGCTTTAGTTTCTCGAAGGCTGCTTGCAGGGCTCCGACGCCCTGCAACTCAACCTTCGTCACGCGCAACTGGTACTGCCCGCGCGGCTCATAGACCGTTACCTCGCCCCGCAGGTTCACTTTCCGGCCATCCTGCAGCAGCGCGCGATCCGCCTGTGTCTCGCCCCGAAACAGCACGCAGGTCAACTGCGCGCCCGCGTCCTTGAGCGTGAAGTAGATATGCCCCGAACTCTGCAATCGCAGATTCGTAACCTCGCCCGTCACCCAGACCTCCCCTACCTGCTGTTCCAGCAAACGCCTGATCTGCCACGTCAGTTCGCTGACGGACATCACCTTGCGGGTCTCTTGCGGCAGGAACAACTCGCCGAAGTCCCACTGGGATTTGGTTGTCTTGGCCATCGTTAACGCGCGTCAGCCCGAGTATTTCACATCCCCACATGAAACGCCAACCGGCCGGCGCGCGGGTGTTCCAGCCGGGGCGATGGCGCGTTCCGGTTCTGCTTCATAGCGGCTGGGACACGCGCTGAATACCTTTGGCGCGGCCTGTCTGCTCATCAATCTCGACCACGGCGCCCTGCAGCAGGATGCGCTCCCTGGCCACCTCGAACTTCTGCGGCATGCTTGTCATGAACCGCCGGATGATCGGCTCAATCTCGCGGCCCAGCACGCTCTCATGCGGCCCCGTAAAACCGCCGTCAGCCAAAAACGCAGTGCCACCGGGGAAAACCTGCTCGTCGGCGGTCTGCACGTGCGTATGGGTGCCGATCACCGCGCTTACCTGCCCGTCGAGCATCCGCGCAAGCGCGATCTTCTCCGACGTCGCTTCGGCATGGAAGTCCACGAAGATAAGCTTGGTGGTGCGCCGGAGGCGCTCGACCTCGGCCAGCGCGGCGTGGAACGGGTTCTCCAGTGGCGGCATGAAGGTGCGACCCTGAAGGTTGAGGATCGCCACCGGCGCCAGGCCCGGCGCCTCGAAGATCGTGCTGCCCTGTCCGGGCGTGCCGGGCGGGTAGTTCAGTGGACGCACGAATCGGCGTTCGGCCTCCAGCAGTTCCATGACTTCCTTCTGGTCCCAAAGATGGTCCCCGCAGGTTATGATGTCCACCCCCGCCGCGAATATCTCCTCCGCGGTTTTCACCGTAATACCCGAACCGCCAGCGGCATTTTCGCCGTTGGCCACCACCAACTGGACCCCGTGCTGTTGCCGCAATTGGGGCAGCAGCTCCTTAACCGCGCGGCGGCCCGGTTGCCCCACGA
>CAZHEW010000159.1:0-7426 GCA_964531815.1 uncultured Verrucomicrobiota bacterium | reverse complement strand
AAGAAAAATGGCGCACCCATCAGGAGTTGAACCTGAAACCTTCTGATCCGTAGTCAGATGCTCTATCCAATTGAGCTATGGGTGCAGCTCGTTGCGCCAAGCGCTTGCTTGACACAATCTGCCAGATTGCGGGCGGATGGCAAGTTGTTTTGGGCGGCGCGTCTGTGCGCGCGGGCATTGCTGCCTTCGAGCGGGCCAGTCAGCGGGCAGGCGCCGGCTTCCTGCAGTTGCCGGGGCAGAACGCCGCGGCAGGAGACCGGGAATTCGACTGGCAGTCAGGACCCGGCAATGGATGGGATTGTTGCCGCGGCGGGGTGCGGCTGGCAGATTATCCTGGAAACGATTCTGGAGATTCACGGACGAGGCGGGTAGTCTTTGGCCCTAAGCACCCGGAATCCAGATGAAGAGCGAAGAAGACACCAGGCCGAGCCGGATGGCCCCTCCCCGCCGGCTGATTTAGGGACAAAGACTATCATGCCCTGTAACCTCATCACGGCCGCCACCTTTCGCCAACTGCAATCCCGGCTGCTCGAGGACCTGCGCCGCGCAATCCGGGCCGACGGGCTGGCGCCGAAGTGGGTGGTGGTTCCGAGCGCCACCCTCGCCAACCATCTGCGGACGGAACTGAGCCGGGGCGCCCAGAGCGAGGTCTTCGCCAACGTCAGGGTGGTCAACCTGCCGCGCTTTGCCCAGCGCCTGGCCATGAGTCTCTCGCAAATCACGGCCCCGCCCTGGAACGCGCTGCTGGACCTGCTGCTCTGGGACATCGTGGAAGACCTGCCGCCGAAGTCGCCCCTGGCGCCGCTCAAGACGATCAGCGGCGGTCCCGGCATGTTACGGGCGGCGTTCGTGGATCTGGCCGAGAGCGGGTTCGGTCCGGGCGAGTTGGAGAAGGTGGAGGAATTGGCAGGCCAACCGGAGCTCTCCCCCCGCGACGGCGAGTTGTTGCGGCTTTATGCGCGGTGGGTGCATCTGTTGCAGGAGCGCGGGGTGGCATGGGCGCCGCTGGCGTTGCAGCGGCTGCCGGAGGCTCTCGAGCACGCCACGGACCGGGAGCTGGCCGCGGCGCTTGGCGCCGAGGAAGGCCAGCCGCCCGCCATGTACATCTACGGATTCTATGATTGGATAGACGTGCACCTCGAATGGATGAGCGCCCTGTCCCGCCGCGTGGAAACCGCTGTTTACTACCCGTGGGCAGCGGAGAAGGGGAAAACGCATCCGGCTTTCGGGTTCGCGGAATCGGTCCTGCAGGATTTGCGGCTGCGTTTTGCGTTTGCCGCCGAAAGCTCCGCCGGCGAGAGCCAAAGCGAGCCGGCAGACTTCTTCCTGGCCACTTTCCCGGAAGGCAATATCGGCCCCAAGCCGGGCTTCCTGAGCTGCCAGCGCGCCGCCGGGGTGCGGGCGGAGGCCATTTCCGCCGCGGTCCGCATCCGGACCTGGCTGGAGGACAAGAACAACCCGCTCGCACCTGAGGATATCCTGGTGGTCGCGCCCCAGGCGGACGCCTACGTGGATATTGTGCAGGAGATATTCGCGGCGTTTGCCATCCCCCTGCGGGTATCGGATGTGGCCTGTGGTCCGACTCCTGAAAGCGCGACCCTCCGCATGCTGGCCCGGCTATGGGAAGAGCAAGCCCCGGCGGAATGGGTGCTGGGCTTGCTGCGGGCGTGCCCGGACATAAGGGTGGCGCAGAAGGTGGGTATTGATCGTTTCGAGGCCAAGGTGCGCGAGCTGGGTATTTGGGGCGGTTCGGCGTGGCGCCGGGCGCTCGAGCGCGAGGAGTTCCGGTCGGGGGACGAGGACCAGAACCGCCGCCAGGTGCAATTCAACGCGGCGGAGAGGGCTCTGATCCATGAGATACTCAAGTTCGTGCCGCCCTGCCAAGCGGAGTCATCGTCCCGCGTCCCGGTCAAGCGCGCGCTGGAAACGCTCTGCCGCCTGCGCGAAGGCTGGATGACCAATCCGGCGCCTCTGGATCCGCTCATCAGCGCGGCGGAGGAACTGGCGCGTCACCGGCCCTCGCTGGAAATCGAATTGCGCCAGTGGACACAATTGGTCGCGGAAAGCGACGGCACGAGGATGCAGCGTGACCCATTGTCACGGGCGGTGTTGTTCCTGCCATTGATGCGGGCCCGCGGTTTGACCGCGCGCGCGGTCGTCATCCTGGGCTTGACCGCGGGGCAGATGCCGTTCCGGCTGCCGGAAGATCCTCTGCTGTCGGAGCTGGCTTCGGCGAAGCTGGCCGAGACGGCAAACCAAATTGGCCATCGCATGCCGTTGAAGGCGCGCCTGACGGAGGAGATGCTGCTGCTCTTCTTTCTGATCAACACGGCGGGCCAGCGCGTGCACTGGGTGGTGCCCGAAACGGATGCCGCGGGGAAGGCCGTCTCGCCAACACCATGGATCCAACGCTACCTAAATCGCTGGGAGAGCAATGGCAGGAAGGCGGCTCCGCCAGATCCCTTTGGCTGCCGCATTGCCCGCGCCCCGTTCGAGCAAGCGGTTTACCTTGCGGGGCTCGAGCCGGAGCGCGGCGAGTTCCTGCCGCCCGCCCTGGCGTTGTTTGTGGCCCCCAAACTCGCCGCCAGCGGCGAGCCCGGCGCGACGCAGTCCTTCCTTTGGGAATCCACCGCCCGGCGCGGCAAGCAGCCGGAGTGGAGCGGGTGCATCATGAGCCGGCCAGGCTTCCATCGCGATAGCGTGAGCGTCACCAGCCTCGAGGCGCTGGCGCGCTGCCCGTTCCGATTCTACGGGGAACGGGTGGCTGGATGGGAGGCCCTGGAGGCGCTTTCGCTGAGCCACGGTCTGGACGCCCTGGCGCGCGGCAGCCTGCTGCACAAACTCCTCGAAGAGGCCGTCAGGCCGCACCTGAAGAAGCACAGCCTGGCGGAAATCGCCGCCGGGGCATTACGAAACGAATGCGCGGCGCTGCATTCGCTGGCGCAACGGCTGCCTGAGCTTTCGCCCGAGTCCTCCTTCGCGCTGGCCGCGCTGCCGGACATATTCAAGGAAGCCGCGGAGCGGCAGATTGTGAGGATGGCTGCGGCTTACTTTGAGTCGGTGAAGGACAAACCCGCCGTGCCGCAAGCGGTGGAGCAGGGGTTTGAAAAGGAGTTTCCGGGCGCCAACGGGCTGAAAGTGGTCGGGAAGATTGATCGCATTGACCTGAACGGGACCACTGTGGAGCTGCTCGACTTCAAGAGCGGCAAGATGCCAGGCACTTATCGGAAAGCCGTGAGACTGGGCTGGCAAATTCAGGCGGCGCTTTACCCGTGGCTCAGTGAGCAGGCCGGCGCCGACTTTTGTTACATCTTCCTGGGCGGAGCAGAGGCTAAGGAGGGGAACGCCAAAGAATCTCCGGAGGCGACCAGCTTCCTGGGCGAATTGGCCGCCCTGCTCCAACAGGGGCATTTTATCCCGACGTCAAATCAAGTAATGGAGGAACTCGGCCTTGACGGGGCCAAACCTTGCAGCTATTGCGCCTTTGGCTCGGCCTGCCGCCGCTTTGAACCGGGCGCCGCCGCCAGCCACGCCCGGCTGTTCCGGGATCTTGCGCCCGCGCGCTGCCGGTCCCTGCTGGCGGCGGCGGCGGAGAAGCCGAAAGCGGGGCGCGAAACCAAGCCCGGGACAAGCGCGTCCCAGGCCCGGCCCGGAAAGAGGAAGACATGAATATCGCTGATGAAAAGCAACGCCGCGAGGCAGTGCTTGCCGAGGGGCATGCGTTCGTGTGGGCCAGCGCCGGGACCGGCAAGACCCACACACTGACGCTGCGCGCCCTGTATCTGCTGTTAACGGCGCCGTTCGACAAGCGCGGCCAGGGGACAGACTGCACACAACTCTACAGCGGCGCAAACCGGGCGGAACGATTGCGCGCGGCGCGCGCGGTGCTCCGGCGATTTGTGCTGACCACCTTCACGCGCAAGGCGGCCGCAGAAATGCAGACCCGCCTCTACGGCTACCTGGATGCCCTGGCAAGCGCTTCCAGCCTCACGGCGCTGCGCGAACGCTTCCCGAACGACGGGCAGTTGATTGAAGTGGTCGAGGCGGCACTGAGCCGGATGGGCACTGCAAGGGAGCGTTTTCCCCGGCTGCAATCGGGCGCGGAGGCGCTTGGGGAGCTGGCGGCAGAGCTGCGCGTATGCACGCTGCACAGTTTTGCGGCGACCCTCCTGCAGCGGCATCCCATCGCCGCCGGCATCCCGCCCAACGCACAGTTCGCCGAGGAAGGCGACGCCACCCTGGAGGATGTGGCCGGCCAGGTGGCAGACCGTTGGTGGCAGAAGGTGCTCACAGAACCCGAACTGCTCGGCCAACTGGAAAAGCTGATCAAGATTCTGCCGCTGGAGGACATGCGCAAATGGCTTGAGGCCGTCCACCGGCATCGGTGGATTGTGCGCGAGATGGATTTCGGCCAGGCCGACGGCAACGCCATCCCTGAGATCCTTGAGGCAAGCCGGCAGCTCGCCCCTGCTCTGGAAAGCGCCAGTGGCCGCGCCGCCAAGGTGATTCAGGCCGGCAAAGAGCTTCAGGCTATCCTGACCGGGATCAGCAGCGGCAAGGCTTTCGCCTGGAGGGATTTCTGCGGCTTCCTGAAGAACAACCACGAGGTGCTCTTCGGCCCCAGGAAAAGTCAAGCGGCGCAGGCGGCAATCGCATCTCTCGGCGCGCTTGGTTCGCCTTATGAAAACGGCGACGCAACCTATGCGGTTGTCGTTCAGAAGTGCCTCGCGGAGGATTACAAGGATGACTGGCCGCGCTGGCGGCGTTTCGTGGGCCGCTTCGCCGAATGGTCGGAGGATGCGGCAGTCCGCGAGCTGGGCATCGTGACCTTCGACGACATGGTGCGCCTCGCGGCGCGGCTGCTGCGCGAAAACGCAGGCGTGCGCCGGGAAGAGCAGGAGCAGCTTTGGGCAGTCCTGGTGGATGAGTTCCAGGACACCGATCCCACCCAGTTGAGTCTGCTGGAGAGTCTCCTGGGCCGCAGGAGCCAGCGGGACCCTGAGGTGATTGGCTTCTTTGTCGGGGATCTCAAACAGTCCATCTATCGGTTCCGCGGCGCTGACCTGCCGGCGATCCGGGATTTTGTGCATCGCTACGAGACGGTGGTTCAGACATCCGCCGTCCGGCGGTTCCAACTCACGGCGAGCTTTCGGAGCCGCAAGCCGATCACGGATGTCGTGAACCATTTCTTCGAACATTGCGTGCCGCTCCCCAATTACAAGGCCGAGCGCCTGGACCCGGTGCGGGAGGACACCGGCCCGGCGCCCGAGTGGCGCCTGCTTGATTCGGAGAAGCAGCGCGGCCAGTCGGACAGGCTGATTGAGCTGGCTGCCTGGGAAACAGCGCGTCTGATCGAAGAGCACCGCGCCCGGTCTGGCAATGGCGACAAGGCTTACAGCGACATCGTCGTGCTGGTCAGCACCCATGACGAGTTGGACCTGTTGCTGCCGGTGCTTGACAAGGCGGGCATCCCGGTGGTCAGCAGCGGCGCCAAGACCTTCTACCAGCAGCCGGAGGTGCTGGATGTGTTAAACCTGCTCATCGTGGCGCAGAACCCGCAGGACACTCTCGCGGCAGGCGCCTTGCTGCGCAGCCCGCTTTTCGGGCTGTCGGATGTCCAAATTCACAGTCTTCTGGCCAACATCAGACTGCCAGAGGTGTTCCATGGCGTCAAAGCGCTGCCCAGGGAAATGCCGGCTCCAGCCTGCGCCCGGATCGAGCAACTGCGCCGTCTCGTGCGTGAACGGCCCGCGACCCCGCTCTCAACCTGGTTAAGACAACTGCGGGGGTTCATCCCCGTGGGGCTGTATGCGCAGCAGAATCCCGAAGGTCGCGGCGTCGCCCGGATTGACCAGGTGCTGGCCGCCTTCCGCCGCGCGGTCGAGCTGGGTTCGCTTCCGCCCTTAACTTGGCTGCTGGAACAGCGAGCCCGGGCCCGCGATACGTTTGATTCCGATTTTGGTGAAGACGTGAGTGTGACCGACGAAAGCATGGCGGCGGTGCGCGCGCTGACGATTCACAAAGCCAAGGGATTGCAGGGCAAGTACGTGATCGTGTTCGGCTGGCAGAAGGCACTGGACAAGCTGGAGCCGAGGGCCGGGTCGGACAGCCTTTTTCATCTTACCGACCCCGGCGGCCATCCGGTCTGCGGTTTCAAGTTGCCGTGGGGGCGGCTCCTGGTGGTGTCTCCCTCCTACGGCAAAGCTCGCGAACTGGATCAGCAATACGAGGCGGAAGAAGCCAAGCGCCTGGCCTACGTGGCCGCCACACGCGCGGAGGATCGCCTGGTGCTGCTGTCCCCTCACAATAATGAAATCGCTGAAGGCCTGCTGGCCGAAGCCGAGCCGATGCGCGACAAAGGCCAGTCCTCGACCGAGGTTCTTGGCGGCACTCTGAGGGTGGTCCTAACCCCGCCGCCTGAGCCAACAAAACGTCCAGCCGGCAGAGAATTGAGCCTCCGTGATCCTCAAGCCTACGCGCGACTGTGGCGCACCCGGCTTGAGGAGGTGGCGGGAGTAGCGGAGCTGTTGCTGCACACTCCCTCCAGCGTAGAACAGGCGGCAGAGAAGGAGGAAGCAGGTTTGTCGGACGACGTGCGGCAAAAGACCGACATGGCGTCAGAACGGGCGATGCAGGCGGGGACACTGGTGCATCGCTACCTGGAGCGGCATCTGACGGAACACGAATTCGACGCCTCGAAGCTGGCGCCGATCGTCTCCGAGATGAGCGGGGGGGGGTGCTTCCCCGAAGCGATCGAACGGGCGAGAACCGCCCTTTCAGGTTTCTATGGTGGTGCGTATCATGAACGCGCGCGCCGCGCCCGGATCGAAGCGCGGGAGGCGCCCATATTCTTGAGTTGGGAGGGCAGAGCTTGGAGCGGTGTGATTGACCTTGTCCTGAGCGAAGGGGAAACGGTCTGCGGTGTGGATTACAAAGTCATGGTCCGGCCGAAGCAACTCCCGGCCGAGTACGAACAACAACGCCGGGTTTACCTGGAAGCCCTCCAGCGCGCATTCCCGGGCCGCAAGGTGTCTTTCGAGTTCTGGTGGTTAAACCCCGCGACCAGGTGAAACACCGGTTCTTTCGGCTCTCCCCCCGCCCGCAGACGCTAACACAGCGGGGCGCCCTTGGCGCATTGTGACCGGCCATCAGGTCGCCAAACGCATTGCTCCCGAAGCCCCCTGTTGCCCCGAACCAGGGTGATGCCGTTTGCGTTTGCCACGGATCAAGCCGAGATCAACATCGCGGCCAACTTGACCGCACCGATGCTTCGGGCTATACACATTGGGGCACGCAGTTAAAGCTCAGGATCCGGGAAGGCTGCGGGAGCAGCTTCCAGGACGCAGCTTGGGCCAGTTTAGCTCAGTGGTAGAGCAACGGTTTTGTAAACCGTCGGTCCTCGGTTCGAATCCGAGAACTGGCTCCA
>CAZHEW010000158.1:0-7473 GCA_964531815.1 uncultured Verrucomicrobiota bacterium | reverse complement strand
CTTTGGTGGCCTCGCCGACTTTGATGGCGTCCTCGTGGACGACGTCCTTGTAGGCTTCGGCGTAGCCCTGCTCGTTGTCCATGTCCCAGCCGAGGGCTTTGAAGAGCGGGTCGAGGAATTCGCGGCGTAGCTGGGTCTCGTTGTAGTGGGGCGAACGGTAGGCTTCGCGGTTGCGGTCGAACCGCTGGACGAGGTCGAGGACTGGTGGTGGTGGTTGCACCATCTGAGGAGGAAGTGTCCTTGCCGGGCTGGAATATTTCAAGGTTTTTGAGGGGCGGCCGGGCACGCCCCAATCCTTGGCGAAGGCGGGGCGCGGTGTCCTCGCCGCGACGTTTCTCGCAATAACGACGAGGCGGCGCGGTGAGGACACCACGCCCTACCCCGCTGCGCTCATTGGCGAGCAGTTTCGCTTGTTCGCCGGGCGCCTTAGCCCTTGAGCTTGCGCTCGAGGATTTCGCCGGCGAGGGCGGGGTTGGCTTTGCCCTTGCTGAGCTTCATGACCTGGCCTTTGAGGAAGTTCAGAGCGGCGGCCTTGCCGGCTTTGTAATCGGCGGCGGGGCCGGGGTTGGCGGCAATGGCCTGATCGCAGAACTGCTCGAGGGCGCCGGTGTCGCTCACCTGCGCCAGGCCTTTCTTCTCGACGATCCTGCCGGGCGTTTCGCCGGTGGCAAACATCTCCACGAAGACCTCCTGCGCGATGCGGCTGCTGATCTTGCCGCTGTCCACCAGGTCAATCAGCTCCAGGATGCCCGCGGGCTTGAATTTAAGGTCGGCCAGGGCGGCGCCTGACTCCGTCAGCTTCGCGCGCAGGTTGTTGATGACCCAATTCGCCGCCGCCTTCGGGTTCTTCGCCTGCTTGGCGATGCCCTCGAAGTAGTTGCCCAGCGGCACGTCCCACACGAAGGTCTGGGCGTCGGAGGCGGGCAGTTGGTAATCGCGCATGAAGCGATGCTTGCGGGCCAGGGGCAGCTCCACCACGCGGCTCTTCACCTCCGCCAGCCAGGCGTCGCTCGGCTGGAAGGGCATCAGGTCCGGCTCGGGGAAGTAGCGGTAGTCGTGCGCGTGCTCTTTGGTGCGCATCTCCTCGGTGATGCCGGCTGCGTCGTCCCAGCGGCGCGTGGACTGGATCAGCTTGCCGCCTTTGTTCAGGACCTCGATCTGGCGGGGGATTTCATACTCCAGCGCCTTGCGCACGCCGCTGAAGCTGTTCATGTTCTTGATCTCGATCTTGGCGCCGAGCTCGGTCTGGCCCCCGGGCCGCACGCTCACGTTGACGTCGCAGCGCACCATGCCCTTCTCCATATCGCAATCGCTTACCCCGCCATAGACCAGGATGTCCTTGAGGGCGTTGAGGTATTCATAGGCCATGTCCGCGCTGGTGAGGTCCGGCTCGGAGACAATCTCCATCAGCGGCACACCGGCGCGGTTGAAGTCCACGCCGCTGTTGCGGTCGAAGTGGAAGTTCTTGCCGACGTCCTCCTCCAGGTGCGCGCGGGTGATGCGCACCCTCGCAAGGCCGCCCTGGAAATCGAACTCGACGCAGCCATTGATGGTCGAGGGCTTGTCGTACTGCGTCACTTGGTAGTTCTTGGGCATGTCCGGGTAGAAGTAGTTCTTCCGGTCGAACTTGGCGTAGCGGGTCACGGTGCAGTTGAGCAGGTAACCGGTCAGCGCGGTCAGGCGCAGCGCCTCCTCGTTGGCGACGGGCAGCACGCCGGGCAGGCCGAGACACACCGGGCAGACGTGGGTGTTGGGCGGCGCGCCGAACTCATTGGCGCAGCCGCACCACATCTTCGACTTCGTTTTGAGCTGGACGTGGGTTTCCAGCCCGATGACCGCTTCGTAGTCCATAATGCGGCGGAACTATTACCACAGATGGCCCCGGATGAGCACGGATAATCCTCTGGGCCGAATGCCACGGAAGTCCCGTGCCCGCTCTTTCGCCGGCTTCAGGCATATGCGCTGGCACTTCGGCAAAAAATCACTTGCGCCCGGGCGGCGGCCCTGCTAGATTAAGCGTGTGAATGGCAATCTGAACCTGCTGCTTTCGAGCGCGCTGCTGCTGTGCCGCGCGGCAGTCGGGTTGTAGCCTTTCACCGAAGTTTACTAAACCCCACTGCCGCAGCCGGCGGTGGGGTTTTTTATTTCCCTGGCCGCCCGGCGGTGTTAACAAGAAAGCGATACAACTATGCTCAAAGATCCATCCGCCAAATACCGTCCGTTCCCGGCGGTCCAGTTGCCCGACCGCCAGTGGCCCAACCGCACGCTCACCCGCGCGCCCATGTGGTGCAGCGTGGACCTGCGGGATGGGAACCAGGCGCTGGCCATTCCGATGAACGTCGGCCAAAAGCTCGAGCTGTTCCAGTTGCTCGTGAAGTGCGGCTTCAAGGAAATTGAGGTGGGCTTCCCCTCGGCCTCGAACACCGAATTCACTTTCAACCGCCGGCTGATCGAGGAGCACCGGGTGCCGGACGACGTGTGCCTCCAGGTGCTGGTGCAGGCGCGCGAGGATTTGATCGAGCGCACCTTCGAGTCGCTGGTCGGCGCGAGGAAGGCCATCATCCATCTCTACAACTCGACCTCGCCCGCCCAGCGCCGGATTGTGTTCGGCATGTCCAAGGAGGAAATCCTCCGCGTGGCCGTGCGCGGCGCCAAGTGGGTCCACGAGCGCCTGCCGCGGCTCAAGGGCGCCGAAGTCCGGCTCCAATACTCGCCGGAGAGCTTCAGCGCCACCGAAGTCGAGTTCGCCAGGGAAGCCGTCGAAGCGGTCATGGAGGTGTGGAAGCCCACGCCGCAAAACAAGATGATCCTCAACCTGCCCGACACGGTGGAGGTGGCCACACCCAACGTCTATGCGGACCAGGTCGAGTGGATCTGCCGCCACATCAAGAACCGCGAGTCGCTGATCGTGAGCCTGCACACCCACAACGACCGGGCCACCGGCGTGGCGGCCACCGAGCTTGGGTTGCTGGCCGGCGCTGACCGCGTCGAAGGCACGCTCTTTGGCAATGGCGAGCGCACCGGCAACCTCGACATCGTGACGGTCGCCTTGAACCTCTACATGCAGGGCATTGACCCGAAGCTGGACTTCACCGACCTCAACGCCATCTGCGACGTGTATGAGCGCAGCACGGGCATGACCATCCCGCCGCGCCATCCCTATGCCGGGGAGCTGGTCTTCACCGCGTTCAGCGGCTCGCACCAGGATGCGATCAAGAAGGGCCTGGCCGAATGGGCCACGGGCCGCCAGAAGTACTGGGAAGTGCCCTACCTCACCATTGATCCCGCCGACATCAGCCGGCAGTACCGCGAGGTCATTCGTGTCAACAGCCAGTCCGGCAAAGGCGGCGTCGCCTACCTGCTGGAGAGCGAACACGGCATCGAGCTGCCCAAGGAGATGCAGCGCGAGTTTGGCCCCATCGCCAATACGGAGGTGGACCGCCTGGGCCGCGAAGTCACCGGCGCCGAGCTCAAGGGCATGTTCTGGCGCGAATATATCGAACGCACCTCGCCTTGGCAGCTCCAGGGATTCGAGACCGAAAGCCGCAACGGCCGGGTTCGGTGCCGCGCCCGCTTGCTCCGCGACGGCAAACCGGTCGAGTTCGCCGGCGAAGGAAATGGCCCGCTTGCGGCGCTGGTCCACGGGTTCAGCACCACCGGCATGCCGCGGTTCGAGATCGTGAGTTACAGCGAACACGCCCTCAGCTCTGGCGAAGAGGCCGCGGCCATTGCCTACATCCAGATCAAGCACGCCGACGGCCGCACCCGCTGGGGCGCGGGCGTGGACACCAACATCGAGCTGGCCTCCGTCCGCGCTGTCCTCAGCGCCCTGAACCGCTCGCAGGCCGGCAAGTAGGTTGCGCCGTGGCAGCCGGGGTAACGAGGCTCGGATTCGCCGAATCGCGAGCTGAGAGCCCCCTTGCGTCGGCTGCCACGCTTCCGCAGCGCCTCGATCCGCTGCTCACCTTGCCCGAAGGCGCCTGGCGGCGCTGTGAGCCCTTCTATTGCCTGCGCGCTGTGCGCGTATGTGTCACCGAGAACGGCATGAAGGGGCCCGAAGGCGGCGCAGGATTTGTTTGTGAGCGCTGGCGAATGCGAGTTGCCGCAGCCGGCTTCGGCTCAGCCACCGGCCGCCAGCCATTGTGACCCGGCCCGCGCGAGCGACCGCGACGCGATAGGCTTCCAGCGTGACGCGGTAGCGAGTGATGGAGTGGTTGATGGTGGCGAGCGGCTCAAGCCTCGCCGGGCGCACGCCCAGCGCCTGGCGGGCCGCGCGCTCCAAGCCGGAGTCAACGGGCGCGAGCTCGATATTGGGGAATTCCCAGAGGTGGGCATTGACGCCCTCCGCAGGCCGTTGGCGGACGAGGTAACGGTTTCCCCGCCCCACCACGAACGCCACGAAACGACGGGGCGTGGCCCGCGCGCGCGGGCCAAGGGCAGGCAACTGGTCCACGCGGCCCTCCGCATAGGCGATGCAACCCCTGGCAGCCGGACATTCCGGGCAACGGGGCCGGCGCGGCGTGCAAATGACCGCGCCCAACTCCATGAGCGACTGGTTAAACTGCGAGCAGGGGCGCGAAAGGCGGCGCGCGAAACGTGAGGCGTGACGGGAGGTCAATGCGCGCGAGCCAGCTTCAGCCGCCATCAGCACCAGCGCCTCGGCAAGCTGCCACAGGCGGGCGTTGGTCGCGCGCGCGCGGGGATTGCCGGGAATGCCGTAGAGCCTGGCCAAAACGCGCATGACGTTTCCATCCAGGATCGGCTTTGGCTGGTTGAACGCGATGCTGCAAATTGCCCCGGCGGTGTAACGCCCGATGCCGGGGAGCGCCATTACCTGGTCGAAGTCCCGCGGGAACCTGCCGTCGTGCCGCTCGCGGATGATGAGCGCCGCGCGTTGAAGGTTGCGCACACGGGCATAGTAGCCCAGCCCCTCCCAGAGCTTGTGCAGCGTTTGGGGCCTGGCGCCGGCCAGGGCCTCGAGATTCGGCAGTGCCTGCATCCACCGCTGCCAATAAGGCAGGACGGTCTTAACCTGGGTTTGTTGGAGCATGACTTCCGAAACCCAGATGGCATAAGGGTCGCGCGTGCGGCGCCACGGCAGGGCGCGCGCATTTCGCGCGAACCACGCCAGCAGGCTCCGGACGATGTCACCGTTCTTCATCTGAACGCCGGGAGCCTAGATGCGAAGGCCGAAACCCGAAACCCGAAAGTCAGGTCCGGCCCTGGAATCAGTTGCCCCCCCTCTGGCAACAAGAAGAGCAGTATTTGCCCTTTGAACAGGCTCGGCGCCGGTATGGGGTCCCGGGCGGCAACACGGCGTCAGCTTGGATTCGCAAACCGGGCAATAGCCCCCACGGAGCGAAGATACGAGTCGAACGACCTGAAGAGATTGGTGAACTGGAGCAACTGCGAGTCCGGGTTCGGCTGTTGGAGGCGACACTGCCGTGTGTTCCCGCCCTGCCCCCGTCCTACCCCCGTCCTACCCCCGTTCTACCTCCGTTCTACCTCCGTAGCACCTCCGTAGCACCTCCGTTGTTTAGGCGGGCGTAATACCCAGGTAGGACGGAGGTAGAACGGAGGTAGCAGCCCGGCGGGATGGCGGCGGCCGGCTCGCCGGCAGGGGAATCGAGCAGGGGAGCAGCCCGGGGCAGCTTTGAATCGGGCGGAACGGTCGCTCAGCCCGGCCGTAACGATGCGGGCTCGCGGGGGAGCGCGCGTGTCGCGCCTGCCGCCAACGGCGTCCAAGTGTCACGTCCTTGCCGAGCGCGTTTTCCGCACGTTTCGCTCACGCCTCGCTTGCCCTCCTGTCCGCCCCGTTCTACGATGCGGCGGTTCGTGTGAAACCATTGACCTCCTATACCTGCAAACTCACCGACCCGCAGGCGGCAGCCCTGCGGGGCTGGTTGCAGGCGCATTTCTACCAGTTTCGTCAGGTGCCTTACGCGCGCTTCGCCGCGGAAAAGGAGAAGACCAACGTGGTGTTCTACGAAAGCGGGAAGCTGGTGGTGCAGGGCAAGGGCGCGCAGGAGTTCGTCGAGTTCGTGCTGGAGCCGGAGATTCTCAAGGAAGCGCGGCTCGGTTACGAGGCTGTGCTGAACCCTGACTTGCTGCTGCCCCGGCTGGGCGTGGACGAAAGCGGCAAGGGGGATTTCTTCGGGCCGCTCTGCATCGCCGGGGCGTATGTCAATGAAAGCGTGGCCCGGGCGTGGGCGGATGTCGGCATCCGCGACTCCAAGAACATCTCCAGCGACAAGCGCATTAAGGACCTGGCTGAGCTGATCCGCAAGACCCCCGGCTGTGTAACCACGGTGGTCCCCATTGGCAACGAAGCTTACAACCGCCTCTACGCCAAAATGCAGGGCGTGAATTCCATCCTCGCCTGGGGCCATGCGCGCGTGATTGAGAACCTGATGCTGCAGCGCCATCGCATGAATCCCCCGCCGGTGCGGGCCATCAGCGACCAGTTCGCCCATAACAAGGCGACGGTGGCCAAGGCGCTGATGAGTCTGGGCCGGGAGATTGAATTGGTGCAGAAACATCGGGCCGAGGAAGACCTCGCCGTGGCGGCCGCCTCGATCCTGGCCCGGCACGAATTCGTCACCCGGCTGGCCGCGCTGGAGAAGCAGTGCGGCATGAAACTGCCCAAGGGCGCCTCGGCAATGGTGGACGCGGCTGCCAAGAAACTCGCCAACGAGCATGGTGCCGAGGGCCTGGCCAAAGTCGCCAAGATGCACTTCCGCACCGCACTCCGTGCCCAGGGCTTGCCGGAGCCGCCCAAGGTTGAATGGCAGCGGCGCAAGTAGGGTCTGCGGCTGAACGCGCCTCCTCCCTCTCACAACTGCGCAACCTCTGCGCAGCACCACGGCGCAAGCGAGCAATGCTTGCACAGCAGAACAGCTAAACTTGGGGAAATCAGGCTCTTTTCGGGTTGGCACGTCATCTGCATGAGGGCAAGGCACATTGCAGCCTGCGGCAGCGCGGATGCGCGCCTTTGCGCTGCATGCAACCAACAACCGCAGCATAAGATAAGTATGAAAATGAACCGATGGTTAGCGATGGCGGGTATTGCCGCCATGATGAGTCTAGGAGCCAATCAAGTCGTGGCGCAACCGAGCGACGCCCCCCCCGGGGGAGGTCCTCGCGGGCCAGAGGGACGTCCGGGGCGCGGCAACTTTGATCCGGCGCAGTTCCAGCAACGCATGATGGAGCGCACCAAGGAAATGTTGGAGGTCACCAACGATGATGAGTGGAAGGCAATTGAGCCGCGCGTGCAAAAGGTGAGGGATATGCAGCGGGAAGCCTTGGGCGGCATGGGCCGCGGGATGTTCGGGCGCGGCCCTCGCCCGGGCGACAATGCCCCGCCGAGCGACCAGGCTTCGCAACGGCGCGGGGGGATCTTCGGCGCGCCCAGCCCGGAGGCCGAAGCGCTGCAGAAGGCCATTGATTCAAAGGCGTCGAAGTCAGAAGTAAAGG